>NZ_JAVKGT010000014.1:0-70605 GCF_031432335.1 Nesterenkonia flava
GGTCGAGGCCTGCCCGGTCGATCCCGAGACCGGTGAGCTGTTGCCCGTGGTGACCATCGTGACGGACAACGGCGGGCCGTTCCGGTCCTTCCGCTTCGAGTCCTTCATCGCCGCCCACCCCGAGCTACACCACGTGCGCACCCGAGTGAAGACCCCGGGGCAGAACGGGTCCCGTGAACGCGGCTTCGGCACGCTGAAGTACGAACGGCTCTACCTGGACGAGATTGACGACGCGATCGTGCTCGCCGAGCGGGCCGAGGACTACCGGATCGAGTACAACGAGCTCCGGCCCCACGAGGCCATCTCATGGAACCGGCCCAAGGAGGTGCACCTGGGCCTGGCCGACCCCACCACCCCGACATTCAAAACCAAGGAAATCCTGCCAACTACTTGACGCGGGACAACTACCTCGATGTTTTGGGATGCAGAGTTATTAAGCAATTGGTTTGATAAAGCGTGATCGTAGGTTATGCGCATAATGCTCAGACGGCCAATGATTTCTTGTGCATCACGAGTACCTCCGCAAAGTACGCAAAAGGAGATGTGCTTCACGTCAGGATGAGAAGCATTGATACGGTTCACGGTATGGAGAGCGCACCACGACGGGCCACGGCAACAGATGTGGCGAATCTTGCTGGCTGCTCGCAGGCTGCGGTTTCGCTCTGGCTCAACGGAAAAGTCGAAGGGCGGCTCAGCAAAGAGTGGGTTCAGCGCATCGCAGCGGCGGCGAATGAACTGGGATACGTGCCGAATAAGGCGGCTCAGCGGCTCTCCGGCGGGCAGAACAGCACCGTCGCCTTCCTTTTCCCCAATGTGCAGTATCAACTGTTCGGTGATGTCTTGTACGGTGTCGCCAGGGTGCTCGGTGAGCGCTGGGATGTACACCTTGTCGATATGCAGCGTGGCACTGACGGTGTCTCAAGGAAAGATATCTACACTGCGGCTATGCCGTTCGGGCCCGCGGGGGTTCTCATTGCGGCGCCCACCAAGTCTGAGTTGGAACAGCTGAGCAGGCTTCCGGTGCCCGTAGTTGCGCTGGATGCTCCGTCCGGAGCCGAGGGCATCACTACGATCTCTTTCGACCTTGGACCGGCGCTTGTTGACCTGGCAAAGCACCTTCACGAACAGGGGCACCACAGGGTAGGACTTGTGGAGTTCAGGGGAGGCTCGCTGATTCTGCAGCAGCGCAGCGATGCTATGCGTCGCCATCTCGATCAATTTGGCATTCAGGTGACAGATGAGATTTTACTCGTGTCAGACCTGTCCATCGAACACGTAGCCCAGTGCGTTGCTGAGATCTTCCCTCACTGGCGGGAGCAGGGAGTGACTGCTGCCATCTGCACGGCGAATACTCTCGCGTACGGTGTTCTCCTTGCGTCGGTGCGGGGTATCTTCCAGGTGCCGGAGGAATTGGCAGTTATTGGATTCAGCGACTCCGACCATGCGGCGATTACGTATCCCCCACTGTCGTCCATCAGTCTTGATGGTCGGCGACTCGGTGAGGCTGGTGCTGAGGCTCTGGTGGGTCTAATCGGCAAGGGCCAGAGGAGAGAGGCAGTTCTTCCCACGGCATTCGAGGCGCGCTGTTCGTCCCTCAGACCAGCTCCTAACGACTGCCCCGGAGACAGCTGTCATACCAGCCACCCTGAGTGCTGTCGAGATATGCACACCGGCGCCCGACGAAGGTCCTTATGAGCAGGGAGAACGTGTTGAGGCAACAGCATATCGATGCCAAGTCCTTTCCGGCCCGAGGGTTGGAGCACAGCGACTTGGAGAAGGACCCCTGCGGCACACACTCCCCAGCCCCTGTGCGATGCACTGGTGTTTCGGGACGGCACCTGCCGAGCCCCCCAGGCGCCATGGACACCTGGGGCAAAGACCCGGGAGCAAGGTACGACGGCGGCGTCGAACCTGTGGCATCTCTGCCGCAGACACCACCGCATGAAGAGCCACGGTCATCTCAGACCGCGGCCGCTCACGGAGTGAGGGATGGGAAACGCTAGAGCTGCCGTGCTCGATGGAAAGCGGCGGTGTAGCTTGCCGCGGCGCCGTCGAACTCAGCCACATGCGCGGCCCAGCGAGTCGCCTGCCGCAGGCCGTCTGTGAGATCTGCCCCAGCGCACAGACCCGACAGCAGGACGCCGGCGAAGGCATCCCCACAGCCGGTGGTGTCGCGTACTGAGACCGCCGGAGTCTCGGCGGTGATCCGCGGAGCTCCGACGGAATCCAGGAGGGCCCCACGTGAACCACACGTCACGACGACGGTCTCCACCTGAAGCGTCTCGGCCAGGTTCGCTGCCTCGTGCCACTGCTCACCGGCCAGCTGCGCGGCCTCGCCCTCGTTGACCAGTACGAGGTCCACATGCTCCAGGCTGGGCAGCTCCTGGCCCAATGGAGAAGCGTTAAGGGCTACCCGGCAGCCAGCATTCTGCGCCGCGTCGGCCACGCGGTGAGCGGTACTCAGCGGGATCTCCAGGTTCATCAGGACCCAGTCGTAGGCGGAAAAGTCCTGCTCCGAAAAACGCTCTGCGCTGACCAGCGCGTTGGCGCCGGGCTCCACAATGATGAAGTTCTCTCCGTCGTCACGCACGCAGATGTAGGCAGACCCGGTGGCCGCCTCGGGTGAGATCAGCACTCCTGCGGCATTGATCCCGTGCGCAGCGAAGAGTGCGAGTGCGTCCTTCCCGCCGGCGTCCTCGCCCACGCAGCCGAGCATGCCGACCTGTGCGCCCGCCATCGCTGCGGCCAGGGCCTGGTTCGCGCCTTTGCCCCCAATCGCCCGCCCCGCACCACGGGTCAGAAGCGTCTGCCCGGGGACTGGAAACTCCGGGACGTTCAGCGTCACATCTTGATTGATGGACCCGACAACGGCCAGGGCAGAGGGAGGGGGAGTCATGGAGTGACCTTTCCGAGGCGACGGGCGGTGGATTGGCGAGGGCGAAGGGTGGGGGCGGGAGCCTGGACCACACGGGGCGGACCGCCCGGGGCATCGAGGCACTCCAGCAGAAGGTGCCCCGCCGACTCGGCCAACTCGGGCAGATGAAGATCGAGTGCGGTCAGAGGCGGCTGTGAAGTGGCAGCACGCGGTCCGTCGAAGTTCGTGCAGATCATCACATCGTCTGGGATCTGCAGGCCTGCGTCGTGCACAGCGTCCACTGCACCCAGCGCGAAAGCGTCGATGGGGGCGTAGATGGCATCGGGTGGGGACGCCGATTCCAGGGCTTCGCGCGTGGCGCGGTACCCGCCGGAGGCTCCCTCGGTAACCGGGATGTGCACCGTCCTGCCACCAGGGGCCACCAGATCGGGCTGGTCCTGCAGGTAGCGCTCGGTGGCCCGAGCCACTGTGTAACGCTCCGCAGTCTGCAGGACAAGGATACGTTGAGCTCCCTGTTCCGCGAGATGTGTGAGGGTGAGATCAGCGCCACCGTACCCGCGGTCAATCACGCCCTGGGCGTCAACGCCGTCGGCACGGCCTACCGTGACCAGCTGAACTCCTCGCTCCTGCAGTTCCTGACACAGGTGGTCGTTGTCCATAGGGTCGATGACCACTGCCCCGTCGACGTCCAGATTGGCGAGAGCATCGGTGGGATCTGTCACAGGAGGCAGCAGCAGGGTGGAGTATCCCCGTTCGAGCAGGACTTTGGACAGGGGAAGCGCGATCGCCAGAAGGAAGTTCAGGTGCGATTCTCTTCCGACCACGGCATCGGGCAGTGCGCTCATGAGGGCCACAGATTCGGAGGACCCGCCTCGGAGTCGGCGCCCACGGAGGCTGGGGCGGTACCGGAGCTCGGCAGCTACCTGTTGGATTCGCTCCCTCGTGGTGTCGGCCATACGGCCCTTACCGTTGAGCGCCAATGAAACGGTTCCGCGGGAGACTCCGGCGGCCGCCGCGACGTCCGCTATGGTGGCACGCTTCCCAGTGGGTGGCACAATCCCTCCCTCAAACATCTCTGAGTCGACCTGCGGTCCCTCGCCCCGGCTTTACGTTGATGTAACACCAGGGTGCCGGCGATGAAACATCTGTTCCATACCTTAGGTGGAACGACAATGAACAATCGATTTACCAATCATGCACGATCCGCGGGCCCCGTTGGGGGCGCGACATGAAAAATCGATTAATCATCTTCGTTGTCCTCCACCGTGAAGAAGACACCGCTCACCCTTGAAGGAGCACCATGAACGCCACCCCAGACCCTCGCTGGACCTCGCACGTCACTGCACCCTCGTACTCAGCTCCGGTTGCGGGCCGCCACCCGGTGCGCCGCTCGCTCCTGGGTCTGGTATCTGCCGCTTCCCTGGCATTCCTGGCCGCCTGCGGCAACGGAGACTCCGGCTCGGGGGACGAAGCAGCGGCCAGCGGCAACGGCTGCGATGAGCTGACCGATGTGGCCGTGCAGTTCGGCTGGCATCCCAATGTCGAGAACATGGCCACGATCGTGGCTGAGCAGAACGGCTACTTTGAGGACGAATGCCTAAACGTGGACATTCTTCCTGGCGGTCCTGAAGTCACTGCCGATGCTCAGATCGTCTCGGGCAACGCTGATATGGGCATCCTGTCCTCCGAGGCTCTGGCCAATGCCGTCATCAATGAGGCTCCGCTCGTAGGCATTGGAGTGACCTATCAGAACTCGCCCTCGGTGATCGTGTCTCTGGCGGAGGCAGGGATCGAGGAGCCCGCCGACCTGGAAGGGCGCACCTTTGGTGTTTCCCAGACGGACCTGCGGGTCTATGAGCCGTTCTTCGCCTCGGTGGGCGTCGACTGGGACGCCGTGGAGATGGTGGACACCGGAGCTGACCCGGCCGCGCTGGTCTCCGGGGAGGTCGATGCGATGAGTGCGGTCAGCGCTAACCAGCCGGTGGTCCTGCGCAATCAGGGTCACGAGGTCAATGAGATCCCCTTGGCCGACTATGACTACAACCGGTGGTCGGGTGCTCTGGTGGTCAGGCAGGACTCCTTGGAAGACCCGGAGCGGCGGGAAATCATCATGGCCATGGCGCGTGCCATTGAGCGTGGCCTGGAAACTGCTGTTGAGGATCCCCAGGCTGCCGGTGCGATCGTCTTCGACGCCTACGCCTCGGACCTGGGTCTGGAAGAGGCCACCCAGTTGGAAGGCGCTGAAGTGTGGGCCAGTCTGACCACTGCCGATGAGCGCGAGAGCGGACTTCTGCTCATCGACGAAGCCGGGGTGGAGTCCCAGCAGGAGTTCTTCGACAACACCGGTGTGGACGTCGACGCCAGTGCGATCTTCGATCTCGACGCCAGCCAGGAGGCCTTCGGTGACTGATGCAGCCGCCACCGGACTCTCCGCGGAGAACGTGGAGCGGACCTTCGAATCTCGAGGGAGCTCTGTTCAGGCCCTGGAGAACGTCAGCTTCACCGCGTCTCCGGGGTCATTCACCGCACTGATCGGTCCCTCGGGGTGTGGAAAGTCGACTCTGCTGCGCATGTTTGCAGGGCTCGACGACCCCACTTCGGGTCGGATCTCAGTGTTGGGCCAAGACCCTCACGAGGTCCAGCAGAATCACCAGATCGGAGTGGCCTTCCAGGACTCCGCCCTGTTGCCGTGGCGCACAGTAGAGACCAATATCGCCCTGCCCCTGCAGGTGGCCGGACAGAAGATCGACAAGAAGGCCATTGCGGACCTCATCGAGTTGACCGGTCTGACTGGTTTCGAGAAGGCCCGGCCTTCTCAGCTCTCTGGCGGCATGCGTCAGCGAGTGGCCATTGCGCGCTCCCTGGTGCTGGAGCCCGATGTTCTGCTTCTGGACGAGCCCTTCGGTGCTCTCGACGACATGACCCGACAGCACATGAACATCGAGCTGCAGCGAATCTGGACGGAGCGCCCGACTACAACTCTGCTGGTGACTCACAACCTGGATGAGGCTGTGTTCCTCAGTGACCAGGTCATCGTGATGGCCGCTCGCCCGGGCCGCATCACGCGGAAGATCACCGTGGAGCTGGAGCGTCCCCGTCAACCCGAGGTTCAGCACAGCGAAGAGTTCCACCGCTATCACACGGAGCTGTCCCAGGAGCTCTTTGCGAGTAGGAAAGCGAGCACGTCTCCATGAGAACCCCGTGGATAGCGGCGACGATCAGCGTGATCGCCGCCTGGCTCATCGCGGCCGCGACGCTGCAGCACACCGGGCTGGTGCCGTACCCGTGGCAGCTGGGCGCACAGATCGTCAACGATGCACAGTTGCTCTGGCGGCATTCCGTCCCCACACTAACCACGGCCTTGTGGGGCCTGCTGGTCGGCATCGGCGTCGTCGTGCCTCTGGCGGCACTGGGGCTCATGGTCCGGCCAGCAGAAGCTGTGGTCCTGCGCATCGGGGTCTTCGTCAACGTGGTCCCCACCGTGGCGATCGCCCCCATTCTGGTCGTGGCCCTGGACAACGAGACTGGCCGGGTTGTCATCACGGCTCTGCAGGTCTACTTCCCGGCGCTCGTCGGCATACTCTTCGGTCTGCGTCAGGCTGACGAGCGCGCGTTGGACCTCATCAAAGCCTCCGGCGGTGGCAACTGGGCTGCGCTGCGCTATGCCCGATTCGCCGCTGCTGTTCCCAGCTTCATCTCTGCTCTGCAGATCGCGGTGCCAGCGGCCATCCTGGGCGCCCTCATCGCGGAGTTCTTCGGCGCGCACGAAGGCTTGGGATCGTTGCTGGTCAACGCTCAGCAGAGCCTGCTCATCGACCGTACCTGGGCGATCGCCGTGGTGGTCGGGCTCGTGGCAGCAGGCGGCTACGGTCTTGTGACGATCGCCGCGAAGCTGCTCGTCCCCTGGGCCGCCAGCGAAGCCTCGGTAGGCGTCTCGGTGGCCGGTGCCGATGCCAAGAAGCAGTCCAGAATCTCTTCGGCAACGGCGTCGGTGATCACCATCGCGATCCTGCTGGGCGGCTGGCAGTCCCTGCGCACGGTCTTCGATTTCGATCCGTTCTTCACCAAGGGCCCGGCAGACGTCTTCACCTACATCACCCAGGGACATCCCATTCAAGGCACCAGTGCGGGAGCCTTCTGGGCGGAGTTCGGCGAGGCCCTGGGGCAGACAGCTATCGATGCCGGCGTCGGGTTTGTTGTCGGCTCGGTCATTGCGGTGGCTGCCGCGGTCGTTCTGGATGCTTTTCCGACCCTCTCGAAGGTCTTCATGCCGATGGCGGTGGTGTTGCGCTCGGTGCCTCTGGCCGCGTTGACCCCGCTGATCGTGCTGTTATTCGGCAGGGGAATGCTGGGGGTGACGATTGTGGTGACCCTGGTGACGTTCTTCCCGACCTTGGTCACGGTCATGCAGGGGCTGCGTTCGACCCCAGAAGGAGCCACCGACCTGGTGCGTGCCTCGGGCGGGACTATGCGTCAGTCGGTTCGCTATGTGCGGTTGATGTATGCAGTGCCCTCCATGCTGGCCGCCGCCCGTGTGGCGATCCCCGGCGCGATCGCAGGCGCCACTCTGGCCGAATGGCTGGCCACCGGGCAGGGCCTGGGCTATCTGCTCACTCTGGCCTCCACGCAGGCCGACTACTACCTGCTCTGGACCGGCGGGGTGCTGCTGGCGGTGTTCGCGCTGGCGGTACACGGACTGTTGAGCATCACCGACCGGGCCATCAGCCGACGACTCGGCACGGCCGTATGACCCGCTGCCTCCCCATACCGAGCGCGTTCGCCCACGACTCGGGTCCCGCAGCTGACAATGACTTCCAAGGAGACACAACCCTATGACCGCTGAGACCACGGGGAACCGCTCCCCGCGCAGCATCGATACCCTCATTCAGAACGCCCACGTGGTGACCTTCGACGACTCCGGCACCATTCTTGCCGACGGCGCCATCGCTATCCACGAGGGCCGCATCCTGGAGGTGGGGCCCTCCCATGTGCTGAGCGCGGCCTACGCGCCGACGCGTCGCATTTTCGCTAACGGGCAGATCGCGCTCCCCGGACTGACGGATGCGCATATCCACACCGCTCAGACCCTCATGCGCGGTCTGCTCTCCACACTGGGGCGCACCAAGGCCCTGCGGGTGCCGACGTGGCGCGAATATCTGGTGCCCTTCGAAGCCTCGCTGACGCCCGACGACGTCGAACTCTCAGGCCAGCTGGCCTACAGTTCCATGCTCGCCACCGGCACCACCTCATTCTTCGAAGCTGGGGGGCCGCATCCGGAGTCCATGGCGCAGGCAGCGGTGGAGACGGGGATCCGCGGCGCGGTGTCACTGAACACCATGGACGGCGGTGCGCGCATCCCGGAGTCGATGAGAATGAGCACAGAGGAGGCCCTGCAGCGCAACATCGACTTAGTCGATGCCTGGCCGCATGATCCTGACGGGGGAACGCGGGTGAGCGCCTGCATGTCGCTGCGCCAGATCATCACCTGCACTCCCGAGCTTGTTACCGGGATTCATCAGGCGGCCCAGGAACGCGGAGTCAAAGTCCACACCCACCTGGTGGAGGGGACGTATGAGATCGACTATGCCCTGGAAAACTTCGGCCGGCGACCGGTGGAGTACCTCCTTGAGCTGGGGGTCTTTGACCACACTCTCCACGGGGCGCATTCCGTGCTGGCCAGCATTGAGGATGTTGAGCTCTACGCCGCCCACGGAGTCTCGGCGGCGCACTGCGCCAAAGGCAACTACGCGATCGGCGCTGCGCCGGCACTTAAAATGTGGCGCAAGGGAGTGGCCATTGGGCTGGGGACTGACGGTGTGGCCAACGCCGGAACGCTGGACGTGTTCCGCGTGGCGATGCTGGCGCGCGTGGGCCAGCAGTACATCGAGGCCACGCCAGTGCACAATCGCAACGGTGTAGGACTTGAGGAGCCGCTGCAGATGGCGGTGACCGGCGGGGCGCGGGCCATGGCCACCCACGGCTACACCGGAACTCTCGCGGCGGGCAAACGAGCCGACATCGTACTGGTCGGCACAGATGGGCCGGACGCTGCCGGCTACTCATCAGCCGAGGCGTTCCTGTTCGAATGCGCCTCGGGGCGAGACGTCAGGACCGTGCTGGTCGACGGCCAGGTCGTCGTCGACGACGGTGAAGTGACCACCGTGGACACCGAGCAGATTCGGGCCAGGGCGGCAGTCCGCCAGCAGGAACTGGCCGCCGCCATCGCCTGAGCAGCACCCATCTCGTGGCGTGAAGCGCCCTGCCGAACGCCCCGTCCAACGAAGGAGACTCTATGAGCGATGATCGGCTCTACATTCTTGACTGCGACACCGGGGTGGACGATGCGATGGCCATCGGCTACCTGCTCGCCGAAGCTCCGCACAGCCTCACCGGAGTGACCACCGTCTTTGGTAACGTCGATGTCCAACGTGCCTCCCTGAACACCCGAGCCCTGCTGGAACTGGGCGGGCGCAGCGACATCCCTGTTCACGCCGGCGCCGCCACATCGCTGGACGGAACCTTCTGGGGGTCCGGACACCGTGTCCACGGCGAGAACGGCCTCGGCGGAGTCCAGCTGGCCCCGCCGGCAGGGGCGGCAGGAGCTGGTGAATCCGCGCCCTCCTACCTCGTGCGAATGGCACGGGAAAATCCCGGCCGGGTGGTGATCATCGCCGTCGGACCCCTGACCAACCTGGCCATCGCACTCAGCATGGACCCGGGAATCGCCGAACTGCTGGCTGAGATTGTCATCATGGGAGGCGCCGTACGCCATCCAGGCAACGCCACCCCGGCCGCCGAGGCGAATATCTGGCACGACCCAGAGGCCGCCGAGCGAGTGCTTCGCTGCGGCGCCCGCGTACGTCTGGTACCGCTGGACGCCACGATGCAGCAGCGTTTGACGGGCGAGGAGCAGGCCGAGCTGGCGGCATCGGGAAGCAGGTTCGCCCAGGTCGTCGCCCAGGCCGCTGAGCATTACCTCGACTTCTACGCCAGTGTCTTTCCAGGCCGCCAGTGTGCCTTGCACGATCCCCTGGTCGCCGCGCTCGCCCTGGAGCCGGCACTGGTCACCTCGGAGGTGACGACAACCGTTGAGGTGCAGCTGGCCCCGGGTCCGGCTCGAGGGCAGACGGTCGCAGATCTGCGGGGCTTCTACAAAGGACCAGTCCACCGTGAAGGACAGGCAACATCGGTGGTCCTGGAGACGCAGACCGGTTTCAGCCGCCACCTCGTTGAGGCCCTGAAGTCCCTTTCCTGACTGTTTCCCTCCTGATCGAAAGTTCTCAGCACATGACTCTCACCGTCTACCTGGCCGGCCCCGAAGTCTTCCTGCCCGACGGGGCTGCCGTGATTGAGGCCAAGCGGCGCATCCTCGAAGAGAACGGCTTTGCTCCGGCGGACCCTCCCTCCGATCTCGGGCCGGTCGGGGGAGGAACGCCTACTGAGCGAGGAATGGAGATCAGCCGCCGCAACGAAGAGCTCATTGCTGCCGCTGACGTCTGTCTGGCCAACCTCACGCCGTTCCGGGGCCTGAGCGCGGACGTGGGTACCGTCTACGAACTCGGGCTCGCGGCGGGGTGGGGTAAGCACGTGGCCGCCTACACCAACGATCCCCGTCAATACCTGGACCGAGTGGCCGAACTGGAGGGACGTCGTCGGCCCCTGCGGCGCGTGGAAGGTAAGGTCTGGGACTCAGAGGGGATGATGGTGGAGGATCATGGGCTGAGGGACAACCTCATGCTCGAGGGTGGACTTGCTCTGCGGGAGAGTGTCATGGTAGTGGCTCCAACTCGCGTGGAGGATCCGGCCCGGGATCTGGAGATCTACACCCAAGCGGTGCGACGACTGGCGCGACAGCTTCTGTAGAGCACCAGCTCGCTGAGGGGTGAAACAGTCGTTTCTCCAGTTTCTGACATGTGCGAAACATTGTTTCATTAGCGTGGCGGGCAAGTCGGAGACACCTGTGGCCCAGAAGGCCCCCACCACTGCGCGCCGCGGCTTCCGGATGCCGCACATCTACGTCATCCTCTTCGCGCTCTCGGCGCTGGAGGCCCTGGCCACGTATGTGGTCCCGGCGCATCAATTTGAGCGAGTCGAGGGTCCCGACGGACGCCAGGTCATCGACCTGGACACCTATACCGCCGTTGAGGCCTCACCCACGTCCTTCCTCGACTTCATGACCGCGATCCCCAGGGGACTGGTCGACGCCGGCGAAGTCGTCTTCTTCACCTTTATTATCTATTATCGGCGGCGTTTTCATGGTGATACCACCGCCGGATTCACCGCCGGCGTGCTCAATCCCATCAACACCGGCCTGGCCCAGCAGATCTCCGGGGTGGAGACCTTCTCGGGAGCCGGACTGCGCGCGGTACTGCTGGTGGTGCTCATCGGCTGATCCTGGACACCATCGTCTACTCCCTGGGAGAAGCCGTCAGCGGACTGCCGGCAGCGCTCGCCGCCGTGGGCATGTTCGCGGCGCAGACCCTCTTCAACTTCGTGGTGCCCTCGGGCTCGGGACAGGCTGTGGCCACGATGCCCATCATGGCGCCTCTGGCGGACCTGTTGGACGTCTCCCGCCAGACCGCGGTCCTGGCCTTTCAGCTCGGCGACGGTCCTACCAACATCCTGTACCCTACGTCTGGCTACTTCATGGCGGCCCTGGCGATCGGCGGGGTGCGCTTTTATCTGCCGCTGTTTGCCATGTGGGCCGCCGTCGCCGTCTCATTCCTGATCTTCGCCCAGCTGACCGGCTGGAGCTGAGGGGTCAGCTCCCTGCGCTCTACTCTCCGCCGCCGGGCGGCATGGAACCCCCGAAGAGCGGCTCGATGTTAGGCCGCTTCGGGGTGATTCCGTCACCTGAGGACTGTCCGCGCAGGCGCCGAATGACCCACGGGAAGAGATGCTGACGAGCCCAGACGACGTCGTCGACCCTGGCCTCCCGCCACGAGCGCTCGGGCACCGGGCGGGGCTCCAGTGGCTGCAGGTCATGCTTGACGTTGAGAGTATCCAGCACCATCCGGGCAATCGTGTGATGCCCCAGCGGGGAGAAGTGCAGCCGATCCTCGTCCCACATCTCTGGGCGGGTCAGCTCCCGCAGTGACCACATATCCGCCACCACGGCATCGTGGCGCAGCGCTACGGTGCGGACGTTCTCGTTGAAGATCGCGACCTTCCCGCGGATGGACCCCACCACGGGGGTCTCGCGGACATCGGGACCGTTGAAGAGCACAATAGTGGCGCCGGAGGTCGCCAGGATCTGGACCATGGTGTCCAGGATCCGCGCGGTCTCGTCGGGATCCGAGCCGGGGCGGATGACGTCGTTGCCTCCGGCGCACAGGGTGATCAGGTCGGGCTTGAGCTCCAGAGCGGGGGCAATCTGCTCGTCCCGGATCTGCTCAATCAGGCGCCCGCGGATCGCGAGGTTGGCGTAGGCGAAGTTATGCGTCTGGTGCGCCAGCTCCTCCGCCACGCGGTCGGCCCATCCGCGGTGGTAGCCGGGCCGGGACTCGTCCGGATCGCCGATGCCCTCGGTGAACGAATCGCCCAGAGCCACGTATCGGGTCCAGGGATGCCGCGCTTGCTGACCAGGTCGGACGCTGTGGGCCATATCCGCCGGAGTCAGCTGCGACTGGTTCACCTCAGAGATCCCCTCCTGCGCGTTGGGTGCAGGCTCGGTTCGCAGGTCGCCGGTGTGCTCTGATGCTGATAGTGCTGATTCCGTGCTGTCTCCGCTCACAGGTTCATTCTCGCGGAACTCACCGGTAACGTCCATCACCCCAAAGGATGAGACCCGCGATGCCGGCATTCTCCTCTCACCGGATCCTGGCCCCTAGGATGGGAAGCTGATTCCCGCCCCGCACCGAAGGAGCACCATGGCCCGCGAGTATGAGGTTGTCTGGACCCGCAGCGAAGCAGAGCGCGCCGGCACGCCACTGGTGGTGCTGCTGCACGGCTACGGCGCCAACGAGCGCGACCTTCTGGGGCTGGTCCCCGGCCTGCCCGAGGAGTTCACCTACGCAGCGGTGCGGGCACCAGTGTCCATGGGCTACGGCGCCTACACCTGGTTCGAGCTGGACGTTCAGCGCCTGGCCTACTCCTCGCAGGCCGCACGCGATGCGGTCGAAGACCTGTGGGAGTGGATTGCCAGCGTCAAGGATCAACACTCCTCGATCACTCTGCTGGGCTTCTCCATGGGGATGGCCATGGCCACCTCGCTGCTGCGCACCCGGCCGCAGGAGTTTGCCGCCGTCGTCGGGCTCTCCGGATTCGCCGTGGACCCGGACCGGGGCGAGGGGCTGGCGGGATACTTCGACGACGACGCCCTGGCGGCTGCCCAGGTGCCCTTCTTCTGGGGGCGTGATCAGGAGGATCCGATCATCCCCGCAGACCACATCGACTACACGCACCGGTGGGCCACTTCCACCGTGAAGCTGACCAAGGTGCTCTACGCCGGGGCCGGCCACGGGGTGGTGCCCCAGGAGATCTCCCACGTCAACGAGTTCCTCACCATGACGGTGCTGCGCAACTCCTGAATCGCGCAACTCCTGAATCGCGCAACTCCTGAACCTCGTCACTTCAGAACCTCGTCACTCCACCCCCCGTCACTCCGGAACCCCTCCACGGCAGGAGCCGGCTCAGTCGTTGAGCCGACGGCCTAGAAGTCGTCGGTAGATCTGCTCATGGGTATGGGCGATCTGGCGCCGCTGATGGGTTCGCCACCGGCGCCGCTGCTCCCCGGCTTCTGCTGAGTCACGCAGCAGTCCCTGGCCCCAGGCGCAGGCTGCGGCCCGCACCGCCTGGCGCAGCGTGTACTCATCCAGTTCAGGAGCCTGGCCCTCGCGCTCAAACCAGCGGTAGACGTAGTCGGCGCCCTGACTGGCATAGCAGCCCACCGTGGGGGCAATGACGGGCGTGCCCAAGTCGTGGCAGGCCTCCATCCACCCGGAGTGGGTTCCGAACCGGTACGGCAGCAGCGAGGCGTGGAGACTGCTGAGGTAGTCATAAAGCTCGGTGTCGCTGAAGTAGTCGTGCACATGAAGCTCGAGCCTGCCCTGCTGATCCTGGTCGCGCAGCCACGCGACCAGTTCCGGATGGTGCCTGGCGCCGTCGTCGTCGTAGACGTCGTGGTGCAGGTTTACCTGGAGAACTCCACCGGGAATCTCGGCGAGCGCCTTCTGCGCAGCCTGCAGCACCGGCAGGGTGGCCATGTTCTGCCGCAGGCTCTTCAGATGCACCCCGAGCCGAAACTCGTCGGTGCGGCGGCGGGGGGAGGCGCCGTACTGCTCGATCAGGTCAAGGTCCACCACGTGCGGATGGGGGATGACCTGGGCCTGGACGCCCCAACGTTCAGCAATGATCTCTGCCGCGCGGGGGCTCAGTGTGATGACCGCGGAAGCTCGCGTGATGAGTGCCTCCAGCTGGGCCTCGTGCAGAGTCGTGTCCTCGTGATGGGGGTTCCAGAGGTCGTGGGCGGTGTAGACCAGCGGAACATTCTTGGCATCCAGGGCGTCGACGATCGCCTGCAGCTGCTGCGGGGACTCGGCGTCGAATCCAAAGTGGACGTGGAAGATCTCGAAATCCTCCTGAGGGGCACGATCAGCGCTGATCCACTCCGGGTCCAGCATTGCCGGGGGCCACCACGGAGCTCCGGTGGGGGTGTCGGCTCGCCGGGCGGGCGGATCGGGAAGCCGCACCACGGAGCTTGTCTCGCCCTCGGGAGGACTCAGGTGACGGATGTAGACGTGTGACCCCGGCACCGAGGCCACCCGCACTGTCCGGTGATAGTCCACGGCCCGGGAATCAGTGTGGTGATCGCCGTCACTGCTGCGGCGGACCTCGCCCTCGCGGTAGATGAGCCCCTGGGACTCGAACTCCTCGAGCCAGCCGTGCATGGGCCATGTGCCCCAGGTGCGGGCAAAGCGGCGTCCGTTGCGCAGGATGTCATCCAGATGCTCCACCGGGGGCCGGGAGACCGGGTGGTACTGGTGGAACGCCCGGGCGGAACCCACCCACGTCAGGTCCACCTCGTGCTGCCGCGCCCGCCAGGCAAAGTCGGTGTCCTCGGCACCGTAGCCCACATAGGCCTCATCGAAGCCGGCGATGCGCTCGAAGACCTCCCGGCGCAGCGCAAAGGACAGTGACCAGAAGAGGTTGTAGTCCTCCCCGGTCTCCAGGGCACCCGGTTCCGGGGCGGGCCGGGCAGGGTGAGGTTCAGCCAGGCCCGCGAGGTGCTCGGTGCGGTAGTCCTCGATCGTCCCTTGGGGCAGGTAGGCCACGGGGCCGCACAGCAGGTCGTCGGGCCGCTGCTGAACCGCCTCCTGATAGCCGGCGACGAGCTCGGGCACCGGAATGCAGTCCACATCGAGAAAGATCAGCAGATCATCGG
Source organism: Nesterenkonia flava (assembly GCF_031432335.1). Lineage (NCBI taxonomy): Bacteria > Bacillati > Actinomycetota > Actinomycetes > Micrococcales > Micrococcaceae > Nesterenkonia > Nesterenkonia flava. The sequence continues at coordinate 15,258 of NZ_JAVKGT010000014.1, forward strand.
GGTGGTGGCCGGATTCCCGGGTGCCCAGGTTCCGCGCCTGGGCCAGTGGCAGTCCGTTCTTGTGCCGGGGGAGCGGCAGTACGCTCAGCGCACACGAGCTCAGCTGCTCCTGAGTGTTCGCGGCCGCGGCGGCGACGCCATCATCATCCATGGCGACCAGGACATGCTCATCGGGCAGGCGGGTGCTGCGAGCCAGTCCCTCACGCTGCCGCTGCAGGTGATCGTGTCGCCTGTGCAGAGTGGTGATCACGATGGTACGCGGGTGGTGGGGCCGCCGGTCCGGCTGCGCTTCCACGTCCCAGGATCGGATGCTCTGCGGACCAGTGTTGCGGGGCTCGGTGGATCTGGGACTGCCGGGGTCGGGGTTCTCGCTCATGGGATCTGCGCTCCTTCGCGTAAGCCTGAGGCCGCCGCGGCCAGCCCGGCAGAGCCGGCGGCCTGCGGGGCCCCGGGAATGTTCTCTAAGAGGGCGGCGAACCGTGCCGGAGTGCGACCGTCGCACCAGCGGGCCCAGTCCGCGCCGTTGAGGCGCCAGGCCTGATGCAGGGCGCGCCGCCAGGTCTCAGGCAGGTGCTGCTGCGGTGCGGCAACCGCGGGCCAGGGGCCGCGCGTCAGCACCCGGTGCATTGCCTCCTGCTCGCCGTGGGGACGGGGGAGAGGCACGACGACGGCGGGAGTGCGGCTGGCCGCCACTTCGGCCACTGAGTTCTGCCCGGCTGCCGTGATCACCACGTCCGCACCCTGCAGGTGCGGCCACGGATCCTCCACCCACGTGCCGGAGGGATCGGTGCCGGTCTCTCCACCCAATATCGTGAGCTCAGCCTCCGGAAAACCCTGACGGATCGCCTCAAGCGCCGCAACGGGGACCGCGCCCCCGCCGCGACCATTGAGCACGACGATCCGCTGCGGATCCTCCGCTGGTGCGGGCGCACTCCTCGGTGCGGTATCGGCCGGCGAAAACCGGGAGACCGCTCCCATCGCGTGAAGCTTGGCCGGCCCGCGCACCATGTCCTGTGCGTCCGGGGGCCAGAACCCGCAGATCGCGCTGGAGACGGAGTAGCCCAACTCGTGGGCAGGGTCGCGCCGGTCCCCGGGCAGCGCCACGGTCACGACTGGGACTCCGTGGAGGCGTGCCAGGAGTGCGACCTCAACAGAGACGTCGACCACCATGAGTCGGGGGTTCGTCTCTTCGATCCATGAGGAGATCTGCGCCATGCGCCTGCGCAGCCCCGGGTGGTGTGCCGGCACCCAGTGGAGGGCCCCGGCGGTGGTGGGGTCGGCGTCGTCGTGCACTGCGGGGTCATCATCGCGGGCCAGCTGCAGCCAGGCACCTGGCCACTGGTCTCCCGGGCGGGGCAGGGAGGAGAGGCCGGTGACGGGTTCACCTAGGGCGCCGGCCAGAGTGGTGGCGCGGTGCAGATGCCCCGCCCCCTGGTGATGGATGTACCAACCAATCACGCGGCCGCCCTGGCAGTCTGGGCCTGCCCAGCTCCATGCGGGTGGGCGGCGCGGTCGTAGAGCATCTCATAGTCGCGCACCATGCGTTCTAGAGAGAGCGACTTCTCGGCCCAGGCGCGCACACCGCTGCGGTCGAGTTCGGCGGCCTGACGGATTGCGTCTGCGAGGGCTTCGGCAGTGTTCTCCGCGGCGAGGACGCCTGATGTGGCGCTCACGTTCTCCACGAGGCCGCCGCGGGGAAAGGCCGCCACCGGCGTGCCGCAGGCCATGGCCTCAGCGGCCACGAGTCCATAGGGTTCATCCCACTGGGAGCTGACCACCGCCACCGCGGAACCTCCTACGAGCTCGCGCAGTTCGTCCTGGTGCAGGTGCCCGCGGTAGATGGCGGTGTCGTCCAGGCGGGGGAGCACCTCGGTGGTGAAATAGTCCTGGTCCATCACCGGCCCCGCGAGGTGGATACGGAATCCCGCCAGCCGAGCGGCGTCAATCGCCAGATGAGGTGCCTTCTCAGGAACCAGTCTGCCTGTCCACACTGCCTCGGTGCCGCCGGGGCCTGGGCTCCAACGCTGGATGTCCACCCCATTGGTGACCACTTCTGCGCTGACCACGTCGCTCCAGGCCTCAGCCGTGGCGCGGCTGACTGCCGCGAAGGTTGCCTCCGGTCCTGCGTAGCTGATGGCGGACTCCAGCCACGGGGTCGGAGGGGTGTGCAGCGTGGTGATGATGGGGGTGGGGACCAAGGATGACATCGCCACCGGGAGGTGGTGCAGAGAGTTGTTGTGAATGACGTCGAAGCGGGGGCGCCCGGTCTGCTGGAACTCCTGGGCCAAGCGCAGCATCAGGCCCAGATAGGCATGGTGCTGCTGCATCCATTCTTCGGGTTTGGCGCTGATATCGCGCCGTCCGGTCTCGCTGCCGCAGAACTCCTCGGGGAGCAGGAGTTCCGCGTTTAGCTCCGGGTCGCTGCCGGCTCCGGCGAAGAGTGTGACTTCATGGCCGCGCTCCAGAAGGGTCCGCGCCATGGCATGAGTGTGTGCCTCCAGGCCCCCCGCGAATGGTTCCGCGATGGGGAACTGGCTCGAGGCAATGAGACAAATCCGCACAACCGGACGATAAGACCGGAGTCTGTGTGATTCCTGAACAATTCCACAATCCGCTGATGAGGGCGGATAGGAGTGTCAGGACTCTTTTACAGGGATGACGGTGACAACAGGAAGTCCGAATTCTTCACCGTCAAAAATCACCTTCTGGCCCGCACTCACCTGTCGACCACGTCGAGTCTCCAGGTCACCGTCAACTGTGACGACGCCGGCGGCGATGACTTCCCGCGCTACCACGCCGTTCTCTACGACGCCGGCCAGCTTCAGCAGCTGTCCCAGGCGGATGGACTCATCACGGATCGGCACTTCCTGCACTTCGCTCATGCCTCCCAGTCTCTCACTCGGGTGTTATGGCCGTGGCGGAACTGGATGTTCCGCTATACCTGCACCCCACGACCCCCTATACCTGCACCCCACGACCCCCTCGAACAGGATGATCGCACCGTTCGCTGAAGCGGGACTAGACGGAGCGATCTATGGGTTTGGGGTTGAAACCGGGTATCACCTACTGCGCATCATTACCTCCGGTGTGCTGGACAGGCTTCCGAACCTGAGGATCGTGGTGGGACATCTGGGGGAGGCGCTGCCGTTCTGGCTCAACCGCATTGACTACTTCCATGCGACTCAGGTGAAGTCGCAGCGGTATGAGGCCATCAAGCCCCTGCGGCAGAAGCCCTCGGAGTACTTCCGCACCAACATCTGGATCACCACCTCGGGCATGCCATGGGAACGCGAGATCATGTTTGTACGCGACGTGGTGGGGCCGGACCGTGTGATGTACGCGATGGACTATCCCTACCAGTACGCACTTCAGGAAGTTGTGGCCCAGGACAATCTCCCCCTCAGCGAGCAGGAGAAAAAGAGTTTCTTCGAGGACATCGCGCGGGCGGTCTTCAGGTTGCAGATCTGAGGAGTCTTCATGAAGCGGAGCCCGTGGACAGTCCCTCCGCAGGCTCCACGTACAGTGACTCTGTGCGTGCTGAATCTGTGCCCTCTTCCGGCTCCTCCCGCTGGCTCCTACTCCTAGCCGCTGTTCTGATCGTCGGAGCCAATATGCGGGTCACCATCAGCGTCGTGGGCCCACTATTGGAGCAGATCGGAGCCGACACCGGGCTGTCACCGGCCGCGCTGGGGGTGCTGGGGGCCATGCCGGTCTTCAGCTTCGCCGTCGTCGCGCCCTTCGTCCATGTCATGGGAGCCCGCTTCGGCGCCGAGCGCACGGTGCTCTACTCCCTTCTGGCGCTGGCACTGGGCACGGTGGTGCGCTCACTGGTGCCCCACGAAATGGCGCTCTATGCAGGCACCCTGATCCTTGCGGGGGCCATCGGGGTGCTCAACGTACTGCTTCCGGCGGTCATACGGGAGGACTTCCCAGGCCGAGTACCCCTGGTGACCGGTCTGTTCACCGGGGCGCTCTCCCTGTGCGCGGCCCTGTCAGCGGCGATGGCCGTCCCCGCCGCCGAGAGGATCGGGTGGGAACTGACCATGGCCGCGGGCTCGGTGCTCGCCCTGATGGGAGCCGGAGTGTGGGTTCTGCGCCCAGGGACTGAACGCCGTGCGTCGAGGGCCGGGCACGAAGCCGAACCTGTTTCCCCCACGACGACGGCGTCACCCTCCTCCCCACGGACGGCCATGTGGCGCCACCGCATCGCCTGGCACGTCACCATTTTCTTCGGCACGCAGTCGTTGCTGTTTTTCCTGATGCTCACGTGGTTCCCGGCGATTCAGACCTATCACGGCTACACGCCGGGTGAGGCTGGTCTGTGGTCGGGAGTGCACCAGGGCATCGGCATTGTGGCGAGCCTCCTGTTGGGGCCGCTTATGCAGCGCAGTCGCGACCACCGTGCCATAGGGGTGCTGGTGCCGGCCCTTATGGTCCTGGGCCTAGTCGGGATCATCTTCTTGCCGGGACTGATGCCGGTCTGGGCGGTCGCCTGCGGCTTCTCTTCCGGTGCGTCGCTACTGATCTCCCTGACGCTGATTTCGGTGCGGGTGCGCCATTCAGAGGACACGGGCCGGCTCTCAGGGATGGCCCAGGGGGTGGGCTACCTCTTCGCGGCCACCGGACCCGTAGTGGCCGGATGGATCTTCGAACAGGCGGAGTCCTGGATACCCGTGCTGTGGATGGCGGTGGGCATTGCTGTGCTTCAGGGGGTCTCAGGGTGGGCTGCTGGGCGACATCGCCACATCGAGGGCTGAGAAAGATGTGCCAGCCCCGCCTGAGGTGGGGATAAGGTGTGTGACTATGAACACGCAGTCCCAGCCGGAGCGGCGCTCGCCGCTGATCTGGGGATGGCTGATGCTGGTGATGCTCGTGGCCGGTGCGGCGATCCCCGCCCAGGGGCGAGTGAACGCAGAACTGGGCGCAGAGATAGGTGACGCGGTTCTTGCAGCGGCCATCAGTTTCACCACGGGGTCATTGGTGATGGTGCTGCTTGTGGCGCTTCTTCCGCAGGGCCGTCGCACCCTTCGCAACGTCCGCCCCGCCCTTCGCCGCGGCACTGTTAAGTGGTGGTACTTCCTGGCTGGCTGCGTCGGCGGTTATTTCGTGCTGACCCAAACCCTGACCATCGCTCTGATTGGCGTCGCGGTCTACACCATCGCGGTGGTGACCGGACAGACTATCGGAGGGCTTTTGTGGGATCGGATCGGCCTCGGTCCGGCCGGCCGGAAGCGTCTCAACGGCGTGCGGGTGGGCGGAGCCCTGCTGACCGTGGCGGCTGTCTCTGTGGCGGTGTCGCCTCAGCTGGCTCAGTCCGGTCGGGGGGTGGACTGGTTGCTGCTGGTGCTGCTTCCGCTCACGGCGGGTTTTCTCCAGGCTGCGCAGCAGGCGGTTAACGGGCGGCAGTCTGCAGCCTACGGTGGGCCGCTGCCCGGCACTCTTATCAACTTCCTGGCCGGGTCTGCGGCACTCATCCTCGCCTGGGGAGTCATGGGCCTCTTCGGCAACGCCCACTTCGGGCTGTCTCCGGTGTGGTGGCACTACCTCGGTGGACCGCTGGGCATCGTCTTCATCGCCCTGGGGGCATACCTCGTCACGCAGGTCGGAGTGCTGCTGGCTGCGATGGGCATGATCGCCGGGCAGCTGCTGGGCTCGCTGCTGCTGGATCTGGTGGTGCCAGCTCCCGGTTCCGTCGTGACCGCGCTGACCGTAGTGGGCACCGTCCTGACGCTGCTCGCCGTCGTCGTCGCCTCACTGCCCGACTTCTATCGTGGCAAAGGCAACGCCGCGCGGTAAGCTGGCCTGCGTCCACCACGCCACACCACTTTCGGGAGCCGCACCACCTATGGCCACAGAGACTGCCCTCGACAAAGTCATCTCCCTGGCGAAGCGCCGAGGCTTCGTCTTCCAGTCCGGTGAGATCTACGGCGGTTCCCGCTCAGCCTGGGACTACGGGCCGCTGGGCACGGAGCTGAAGGAGAACATCAAGGCTGAGTGGTGGCAGACCTTCGTGCGCGGTCGCGGCGACATGGTGGGCCTGGACTCCGCCATCATCCTGCCTTCCGCGGTGTGGGAGGCCTCCGGGCACGTGGCCACGTTCACCGACCCGCTGGTGGAGTGCCTGCAGTGCCATAAGCGTCACCGCGAGGACCACCTGATTGAGGCCTTCGAAGACAAGCACGGTCGCACTCCCGCAGACATGTCTGAGGTGCCCTGCCCCGATTGCGGCACCAAGGGCAAGTTCACCGAACCCCGGGCCTTCTCCGGTCTGGTGAAGTCCTACCTGGGTGTGCTCGATGACGCCTCCGGCCTGCACTATCTGCGTCCGGAGACCGCTCAGGGCATCTTCGTGAACTTCAACAATGTGGTCACCACGGCACGCAAAAAGCCGCCGTTCGGCATCGGCCAGATCGGCAAGGCGTTCCGCAACGAGATCACCCCCGGCAACTTCATCTTCCGCACGCGCGAGTTTGAGCAGATGGAGATTGAGTTCTTCACCCACCCGGAGGACGCCGGCCAGTGGTTCGACCACTGGGTCGAGGCCTGCTACTCCTGGTTCACTGATTTGGGCCTGAACCCGGACAATCTGCGCAAGTTCGACGTGCCGGAAGAAGAGCGCGCTCACTACTCGGCCGGCACCATCGACCTGGAGTACCGTTTCGGCTTCCAGGGGTCCGAATGGGGTGAGCTCATGGGCATCGCCAACCGGACCGACTATGACCTGGGCTCCCACACCAAGGCTTCCGGGGCCAAACTGCAGTACTTCGACCAGGGCACCGGCGAGCGCTACACCCCATACGTCATCGAGCCCAGCTTCGGCCTGACCCGCTCCATGATGGCGTTCCTGGTGGATTCCTACACCGAGGACGAGGCACCCAACACTAAGGGCGGGGTGGATGTCCGCACGGTGCTGAAGCTGCACCCCAAGCTCGCCCCGATCAAGGCCGCGGTCCTGCCGCTGTCCAAGAAGTCCGAGCTCGCCGAGCCCTCACAGAAGCTCGCTGCCGAGCTGCGCAAGCACTGGAACGTGGACTACGACGACGCCGGCGCCATTGGTCGGCGCTACCGCCGTCAGGACGAGATCGGCACCCCGTTCTGCATCACCGTGGACTTCGACACCCTTGAGGACCAGGCAGTGACCATCCGCGACCGCGATGAGATGACCCAGGAGCGCGTGAGCCTGGATCAGGTCACCTCCTACCTGGCAACGCGCCTCATCTGATCCCGGACCGACTTCCGAGCGCGTTCCGAATAGGGGACGCGACTCGGACGGAAATCCGGAATATCTCTAAGCCCTGATCAGGGCCATGTGCTGCACCCCGCGGCTCCTCGAGCCCGCGGGGTGCAGTACTGTCAGCAGCATCAGGATCAGAGCGCGGCGATCGTGATGAATCCCGCTACTCCTCGTACTCCCGCCTTGCGCTGTTACTCGATGCTCTCGTGATGTCTGCAAGCGCGCTCACCTGGTTCAGCTCTATCACTCTGTTCAGAATCCTCTGCCTTTGATGATGCGCCGCGCCCACATAGGCCGGCCCTGTACCTCGGGAGTCACCGATGCCTCACCCGACCGCCCTGCCCGCCCCTGCCCACACGCCGAAACGTCCAGCAGGATGGGACGACGTCGCCCCCTGGGGGTCGTCCCTGTCTGGCTGGCGCGGTGCCCTGCTTGGTGCCTTCACCGTGCTGGTGCTGCTGGCCAGCATGATCGCCGCACCCCCGGTACAAGCCTCCAGCACCGTGCTCGAGCGGGAGCCGAACAACAACACCCAAAACGCCCAGGTGGTGAACCTGGGAGACACCGTTCACGGCAGCTTCTCGACTCGTGATTGCACCCAATCGGACTGCGACATCTACAGGTTCTCCGCTACGCAGGCGGGTCGTGTGCAGCTTGACCTACGTTTCGCTGACGGGCTGGGAACTTCCGGTGAACTTGAGGTTCGTGTACTAGGGGCTCAGGGAAATGCGCTGTTGGATACAGCACTGAGTCCCAGTGACCACAACGGTGCACGGCTACACAATGTGGCCGTGTATGTACCCGCCGGCACCTTCTATGTGAGTCTCAAGGCCCGCGAGCGGAGCGTCTGGTGGAACCAGGCCTACCAGCTGACCGCGACTCTTGCTCCGGCGCGCGTAGAGAACGAACCCAACAACAGCACCGCAACCGCTACAGCGGTCGGCCTGGGGCAGACCATTCAGGGTGCCGGGATCACTGGTGACTGCACCCAAGCGGATTGTGACTATTTCCGAGTCAATCTCTCCCAAGCCAGTCGACTCAGTGTGGACTTTCAGTTCCCCTGCCACCTCGGGACGGACCAGATGTACACTGTCACGCTCTTGGACCAGAACGGCACCCGGTTGGCCGAGCACAAGCCCCGGGGTTCTGACTGCAACGGCAAAGCACTCCGTGAGTCCCTGGTCTCAGCCCCAGCAGGGAACTTCTATGTGTATGTGAAGACCATGAAGCGCAGCCCAGCCTTCGGCAAGGCCTACTCCCTGACCGTCAACGGTTTGGTCACCCCCGTCACTCCCACCGTGTCGGGAACCGTCAAGGTGGGGTCCACCCTCACCGCACAGCCCGGTACCTGGTCTCCCAGTGGCACGGCGCTGACCTATCAGTGGCTGCGGGACGGCAAAGCCATCAAGGGTGCCACTAAGTCCACCTACAAGCTGGGCTCGGCGGATGCCGGCAAGAAAGTCAGCGTGAAGGTCACCGGCACCCGCAGCGGCTACCGGACGGGCGAGGCCACCAGCAAGACTCACTCTGTGCCCCTGCAGACGTTTACAGCCACCCCCGCCCCCACCCTGTCGGGGACCACCAAGGTGGGATCTACCCTGACTGCCAAGCCAGGCACCTGGGCCCCGGGGGATGCGCAGCTGGGCTACCAGTGGCTGCGAGATGGCAAGGCGATCAAGGGCGCCACCAAGTCCACCTACCGCCTGAAGGATCTCGACGCCGGCAAGAAGGTCAGCGTCCGGGTCACCGGCGCCAAGAACGGCTACGCGTCCGTCGCAAAGACCAGTGGTACCCGCTCAGTGCCTATGCAGACCCTCACCGCTGTGCCTACGCCTACCGTCTCGGGTACGGCCAAGGTCGGCGCCAGCCTGAAAGCTGCGCCGGGGACCTGGGGGCCCAAGGACACCTCGCTGAGTTATCAGTGGCTGCGCGAGGGCAAGGCGATCATGGGCGCCACGAAGTCCACGTACAAGCTCTCCGCCTCCGACGCCGGCAAGAAGGTCAGCGTCCGCGTCACCGGCAAGAAAACGGGATACGCCTCGCAGGCTAAGACCAGCAAGGCTGCCACGGTCCCTTTGCAGAGCTTCTCCCGGACACCGACACCGAAGATCACCGGCTCGACCAAGGTCGGATCAACGCTGAAAGCTCAGACGGGCTCGTGGCGCCCCTCGGACGCCAAACTCAGCTACCAGTGGCTGCGTGACGGGAAGGTCATCAAGAAGGCCACCAGGAGCTCCTACACATTGACGCGTTCCGACGTCGGCAAACGCATCAGCGTGCGAGTCACGGCCACCAAGTCCGGATACAAGGACGCCGCCAAGACCAGCCGCGCTGTCAGCCGTATCGCCCGCTGAGACGAGACGCTTGACCGTGGCCCCCGCTTCCCCGGTAATCCGGGGGAGTCGGGGGCCTGCGGCGTTGCAACTCCACCCCCAACAGGTCTACACTCGCGCAAGTGCTGAATAGCCATCCTGAAGCCTCCGCATCCTCCGAGTCTCCCTGCCTCACCCTCGACTCAGGCCTGACCGTCCGCCCCTGGCAGGACGGCGATGACCTGAAGCTGCTGGAGGTCTGGGGAGACCCCGAGAATCCCATGCACCACCAGGACCGCGCACTGCTGCGGCCCAGTTCCAACGATCCCTGGGCGCGGTGCATCGTTGCCGAAGACCACGGCCTGCCCGTCGCCGCGGCCACGATCTTCCGCTCATCCCTGCACCCGGACCGTCTCTCCTTCTACGCCGAAGTCTCCCAGGAGCACCGGCGCCGCGGCGTGGCGGCCCAGCTGCTTCAGATCCTGGAAGCCGAAGTTCCCAACTGTGAGGTCCAGGCCCTGAAGGCGCGCTGCGCCAAGGGCTCAGCCGCCCAGTGCTTCCTCAAGGACAACGGCTTCACCAAAATCCAGTCCTCCCGCCAGATCATCATCCAGCCCGGCGCTCTGCCCCTGCCGGACCTGGAGAACTCCGACCTGGACCTCCAGGACATCGCGACCGGATCTGTGGAGCTCACCCAGCTGGTCGCAGATTTCTACAACGCCGTGCACTCCTGGGACCGGGCCGAAATGACTCTCGGCCGCGCCCAGCAGATGCTCCTGGCACCCGAGACCGGAGCATCCGGCGTCGTCGTGCTCCGTGATGTCAGCGCCGGGGAGAGCGGACCCAGTCCCATTCTCGCGTTTGCCATCAGCTACACCTCCGAGCGCACGGACGCCCCAGCCGACGTGCTGCTCGGCTGGGATCCGCAGCTTCCCGAGGAGCGCGCGAACGCCGCCGTACACGATCTTCTGGCCCTGGTCGCCGCCCGCTACCCCGTCTCGGTAGAGGTCGACGACGCCATGGTGCCCCTCAAGCGCGTCACCGATCAGCTGCTGGGGCGCGACGAGGCGGAGATCGACTTCGAAGCCCTGATCTACGCCCGCGACACGGAGACCACAGCGAACCAGTGACCGAGACCGTTGAACGCCTGAGCGAGGCAGCAGGCAGTCCCCGCGCCACGGACGAGGATGCGGGCCAGCCTTTGCTGCCGCCCCTGACGCTGGGCCCCATCACCGTGGAGACCCCCGTGGTGCTCGCCCCCATGGCGGGCATCACCAACACCGCCTTCCGCCGGCTCTGCCGCGACTATGGTGGAGGGCTCTACGTCAACGAGATGGTCACCGCGCGTGCCCTGGTGGAGCGGCGCCCGGAGTCGCTGCGCATCATCAAGCACGAGCCTGACGAGGTGCCTCGTTCGGTGCAGCTGTACTCGGTGGACCCGGTGACCACCGGGCACGCCGTGCGCATGCTCGTGGAGGAGGACCGGGCCGACCACATCGATCTGAACTTCGGATGCCCGGTGCCCAAGGTGACCCGTAAGGGCGGCGGCTCGGCACTGCCGTGGAAGATTCGGCTCTTCGAGTCGATCGTGTCCACCGCTGTGCGCGAGGCTTCCCGGAACAACATCCCGGTGACGGTGAAGATGCGCAAAGGCATCGACGAGGACCACCTCACCTACATCGAAGCCGGCAAGGTCGCCCGCGATGCCGGAGTGGCTGCAGTGGCGCTGCACGGCCGCACCGCTCGGCAGCACTACTCCGGTCAGGCCGATTGGAGCGCGATCAAGACCCTCCGCGATTCCCTGCCGGATATCCCCGTGCTCGGCAACGGTGACATCTGGTCCGCAGAGGACGCGGTGCGCATGGTGAAGGAGACCGGAGTTGACGGCGTCGTCGTGGGTCGTGGCTGCCAGGGCCGCCCCTGGCTCTTCGGTGACCTGCAGGCCGCCTTTGAGGGGCGCGACGCCCGGCACCGTCCCGGCGTAAGCACCGTGTGCCAGACGCTGCTGCGTCATGCCCAGATGCTCATCCCGTACTTCGACGGGGACGAGCACAAGGCCATGCAGGACATCCGCAAACACGTGGCCTGGTACTTCAAGGGCTATCCCGTGGGATCGCAGCTGCGCACCCAGCTGGTCACCGTCGAGACCATGGCCCAATTGGAGGAGCTGCTGGGTCAGCTGGACCAGTCCATCGGCTATCCCGGAGACGCTGCTGAAGGTCCCCGTGGCCGCGCAGGCTCGCCCAAGAAGGTCCATCTGCCCGAGGACTGGCTGGCCTCCCAGGAGCTCAACGAGGACCAGCGCGAGATGATCAAGGCGGCCGAGGTCGACACCTCCGGTGGATAACCGCGGCCCCGTCACACGCGGACTCGGTAGGCTTGAACGGTGAGCGTCAGGAATGTGGAACGTGTCGAGGGCCAGTACGCGGCCCTGCGCCCCGGCTATACGGAGGCCGATGAGGACCGCTGGGTCCCCGAGCACGGAAAATCCGTCTACCGCTCCAGCTTTGAGCGCGACCGGGCCCGGCTGCTGCACTCCTCCGGGCTGCGCCGCCTGGGCGCAAAGACTCAAGTGGTCTCGCCCCACGGCGACGACTTCTCCCGCACCCGCCTGACTCACTCGCTGGAAGTGGCCCAGGTGGGGCGGGAACTGGGTCGGCTGCTCGGATGCGACCCCGACGTCGTCGACGCCGCCTGCCTCTCCCACGACCTGGGGCATCCGCCGTTCGGGCACAACGGGGAGAAGGTGCTCAACGAACTGGCCGCCGGCATCGGCGGATTCGAGGGCAACGCGCAGACCCTGCGCATCCTCACGCGGCTGGAGACCAAGCGCTTTCACCCCGATGGTCGCTCAGCAGGCCTGAATCTCACCCGCGCCTCCCTGGACGCGGCGGTCAAGTATCCCTGGCGGGCCCACGAGGCCCCCATCAAGCGCGATGGCACTCGGTCCTCCAAGTTCGGCGCCTATGAGGATGATCTCGAAGTCTTCCAGTGGCTTCGACAGGGGGTGGAGGGCACCCGCAAATCCATGGAGGCACAGGTCATGGATGCCGCCGATGACATCGCCTACTCGGTGCATGACGTGGAGGACGGCATCGTCAACGGGCGTTTCCAACTGAAGTTCCTAGACGACGACGTCCAGCGCGCCCGCGTCATCCAGACCACCCAGGAGTGGTACCTGCCGGAGACGGATGAGGCCCGGATCGACGTCGCCTTGACGCGGCTCTCGGCCAACGAGAGCTGGGTACGGGAGTCTGACGGATCCCGCCGGTCTTTGGCCGCGCTGAAGAACATGACCAGCGAGTTCATCGGCCGCTTCTGCGGAGCCTTCTGGACCGCCACCCGTGAGGCCTACGGCGACCGGCCCCTGGTGCGGCACGAAGCCGATCTGGTCATCCCACAGGAAACCCTGGAGGAAATCCAGGTGATGAAGGGCATTGCCGCCAACTACATCATGGCTTCCCGCGAGCAGATGCCCATCTACGCGCGCCAGCGCGAGGTCATCGAAGGGCTCCACGCCCTGCTGCTGGAGACCGGCGACCGTTTCCTGGACCCGCAGTTCCAGGCGGATTTCCACGCTGCCGACGACGACGCCGGACGCCACCGGGCCATCATCGATCAGATCGCCTCCCTCACCGACGGCGCCTGCCTGGAGTGGTACGCCACGCTGGTGCGGGGTCGGCCCGTCACGAATACGCTCTTCGCATGAGCAGTCAGACACCGCCGGGTGCTGAAGGCCTGGATCCTCATCCCGAGGGCGGCTGGTATCGGCGCACCTACACCGCGCAGCACAGCGTCCAGCGTGAGAACGGTGCTGTGCGGCCTGCCGCCACGCTGATTGAGTTCTTCCTGCCGCCGGGGGAGACCTCAGCCTGGCATGTCGTGGAGTCCGATGAGATCTGGCTCTGGCACGGCCCCGGTGCCCTGACCCTAGAACTGGGTGGATCCGGCGCGGTGCCGCGAGCCCAAGACCAGCATCCCCTGGACGCCGAGCACACCCAGGTGCTGGTCCCGGCCGGGGTATGGCAGCGGACCCTGCCTACTGAGGATCCGGTGCGCGTGAGCTGCATGGTCAGTCCCGGGTTCTCCTTTGAGGACTTTACGCTGCACGCCCCGGGTGGCGACCACACCGAGGGCTGAGACGCCGGGCTATTTCCCGATATCTCCGGCGGTGACGCCGAAGGCGGCGAACAGCTCGGCGGAGTCCACGAAGAGGTTCAGATCGGGCTCTCCTGCTCCCATGGCGATGCGCCCGGAGATGGAGTCATCGGCGAAGACGGGCAGGGACGTCGTCGTGCCGAAGGGGTTGATGGTGCCGGGGCGGTAACCGGTCGCCTCGAATCCCTCGTCGGGCGAGGCCATAGACATCTTCTTGAAGCCGGCGAGTTTGCGCAGCTTGGCCCAGTCCACGGCCTTATCCCCGGGAATGAGCGCCAGCACGTACTCCACGTCCGTGGTGGACTGGGTGCGCTTGGCCTTGGCGACGAGTGTCTTGACGATCTGGGAGGTCTCGATGCCGAGGTTGGCGGCGGCTTCCTCCACCGAGGACGCCGGACCCCGGCTGATGAACTCGATCGGGACTCCCCGCTGGTCAGCCGATGCCTGTACGCGCCCGCGTCCGGAAACTTCAGTCATGGCACACCACTCTAGAGACTTCCGCCGTCGCCGGTGCGCACCAGACGCTGCATGAACGTCCCGACGGCGTGGAGTTCCCCCTCCGGAAGGTGCTGGCCGAAGTAGCGCTGCAATCCCCGTAGGTGGGTGCCTGCAGCCTGCCGAAGCGTCTCGAGTCCGTGGGAGGTCAGGACGACGTGGACGACCCGCCGGTCGGCCGGGGAGGTGCTGCGGTCGATCAGTCCGCGGTCCTGCATACGATCGATGAGGCGAGTGAGCCCCCCGGTGGTGTAGAGCAGTGCCTGGGCCAACGCTGACATGCGCACCGGCTTGTCTCCGGCCTCCTCCAGCCGGTGGAGCACGTCGTACTCCGAGAGCGTCAGCCCGTGGGAGGCTTTCAAATCCCGCTCCAGCAGGCGCATCAGCCGGCTGTGGGCCTCCAGGAAGTCGGTCCATGCCCGCAGGCGTGCCGGGTCGATCCGTTCGGTGCCCTCGTAGCTCGCTGCGGTGGGGCTCAGCTGCGATGTTGGCTCTGTGCGATCGGTCACGGGCACATCCTAGCCCTGTCCCGACACCTCACTCGTCGGTACAGTATCTGCAGGTACAGATATTAAGACGGAGGGAGTGCTATGCCGGAGTCCGCACCAGGCCACCCGGAGGATGCTCAGGAGAAACACGCGCCGACGCGAGGGATTGATCGTCGGTCCTTCCTGTTCGGCTCTGCCGCAGCGGCCGGGGTCGGTCTGCTCGGAGCCGGTGGTTATGCCGCGGTCCGCACGCGTGAGGCGGACCCCGCCAGCCAGTTCCAGGACGGCCAGCCGGTGGTCTTCCGCCGCGCCGCCGTCGTGACCCAGGACCCTGAGCGGGGCACCCTGCCTGAGGCGGACGTTCTGGTTCGGGATGGCGTGATCGTTGCGGTGGAGCCGAACCTCAGCGCCCCCGATGACGCAGCCGAGATCGATGCGGCAGGGGCAGTGCTCATGTCCGGCATGATTGATACCCATCGGCACATGTGGCAGTCGGTGCTGCGGGGCGTCGGGGCCAACTGGACCATCACCAACTACTTCCAGTGGATCTACCAGGAGTGGGGTGAGCTCTGGCGGCCTGAGGACGTCTACGCCGGCAACTATCTCTCCATGGTGGAAGCCATCGACTCTGGTGTCACCACCAGCGTGGACTGGTCCCACGGACTGCGCACACCCGACCACGCGGACGCCGCCGTGGAAGCGCTGATGGACTCCCGCGGACGTGCCCGGCTCGCCTACGGAAACATCTTCGACCTACCGCAGAACTGGGTGACCGGAGGCGACATCGACCGGCTGATCAACGCACACTTCTCCCATCCCTATCACAGCACCGAGGAACTGGTGACTCTGCAGCTGGCCTGGGACGGCGGGGGAGAGGATCCCGAGTTCCCCGAGCGCCCCGCCTGGGAGTACGCGCTGGACCGGGATCTTCCGGTGACTCTGCACGCTGGTGTCTGGGGCTACCCCCTCGACGTTGCCATCGAGAACTTGCACAGCAACGGATTCCTGCTGCCGACCAACACCTACGTCCACGCCGCCAGCTTGCAGCAGAGCTCCTACGAGCTCATCGCCGAATCCGGAGGCAACGTCTCCATCTCCGCCGAATCAGAGCTCAATGCCGGGCAGGGCTATCCGCCCACCGGCGAAGTGCGTGCTCACGGCATTCCGATCTCACTGTCCATGGACACCTCCGTATGGTGGAGTGCGGACATGTTCGCCGCCATGCGCGCTACGCTCAACGCCGATCGAGGACTGGGGCACCTGCAGGCCCATGAGGAGGACCTCACCGTGGTCAACAACGACCTGCGGGTGGCCGATGTGCTCCGATACGCCACCCAGGGAGGCGCCGACGCCCTGCAGATGGGAAGCAACCTGGGATCCATCACTCCCGGTAAAGCCGCCGATCTGGTGCTGCTGCGGGCCGATTCCGCCTCTATGTCTCCCATGCCCGAGCCCGAACATCACGTGGTTTTCCAGGCGCAGAGGTCAGAGGTTGACACCGTGATGGTCGGCGGCCGGGTCCTGAAGCACCAAGGACGTTTGGCAGACCAAGAGAGCCTGGACCGGGCGCGCCGTCTGGCCCAGGAATCACTGGACCATCTGCGAGAGCAGATCGGGAAAGAGGCGTGGGAAGAGGCAGTGAATCCACCGGAGTTCGAGACCGAGGAAGCCGATCACTCTATGGAGTGATCCGGCCGCCTCCACGGCACTTTTCCCCACGGGTGAAGGTCTGCGCGAGACAGGGGTAGATTGGACTGGCAGACGAACCGGGTCTCTTCAGCCCGTGGATGAGGCATGGGAAGTGGGTGTGCAGTGGCTGGCCTGATCAAGCGCGAGGATATTGATGCGGTGCGCGAGCGCGCCGATCTGCGCGAGATCGTGGAGCAGTACGTCACCCTGAAAAAGGCCGGCATCGGCTCCTACAAGGGCCTGTGTCCCTTCCACGACGAGCGCACGCCCAGCTTCCACATTCGCCCCCAGGTGGGCACCTACCACTGCTTCGGCTGCGGGGAGTCGGGAGACGTGATTGCGTTCCTGATGGGCCTCGAGCACACCAGCTTCGCCGAGACCGTCGAGCGCCTGGCCGGAAAATACGGCATCGAACTGCGGTATGAGGACGGAGGCACGGGGCCGGACAAAGCTGAAGTGGGACGACGCCAGCGCCTGCTGGACGCCCATAAGATCGCTGACGAGTTCTACCGCGAGCATCTGCACAGCCCAGAGGCCCAGACCGCTCGAGAGTTCCTCGGCGGTCGTGGATTCACTCGTGACCACGCCGAGCAGTTCGGCGTCGGCTACGCCCCCAAGGGATGGTCCCATCTCCTGGACCACCTGCGCCGGCGAGGGTTCCGTGACGATGAGCTCAAGCTCACCGGCATGTTCTCAGAGGGCGGGCGCGGGCTCTACGACCGCTTTCGGGGTCGCCTCATGTGGCCGATCCGGGATATGACCGGAAACACTATCGGCTTTGGCGGGCGCCGGCTCTACGAGGACGACCAGGGGCCCAAGTACCTGAATTCCCCTGAAACTGCGATCTATAAGAAGTCACAGGTCCTCTACGGCATCGAGCACGCCAAACGGAACATCGCCAAACAGCGTCAGCTCGTGGTGGTCGAGGGGTATACCGACGTGATGGCGTGCCACATCGCCGGCGTCGAAACGGCTGTGGCCACCTGCGGCACCGCCTTCGGAGACGGTCACATCAAGATCGCTCGGCGCCTGCTCTCCGACGATGGAAGTCCCGCGGAGGTGATCTTCACCTTCGATGGTGACGAGGCGGGCCAGCAGGCCGCAGTGAAGGCGTTCAACGAAGCCAACCAGTTCAACGCCCAGACTTATATCGCCGTGGGCCCCGAGGGAATGGACCCCTGCGATGTGCGCCAGCACCGCGGGGATGAAGCCCTGCAGCAGGTCATTGCGTCCAAGACGCCATTGGTGGAATTCGTGGTGCGTCGGCGCCTCCGAGACTGGGATCTCAACACCGTGGAGGGGCGCATCGGTGCGCTGAAGGCTACGGCACCTGTTGTGGCCAGTATTCGGGATGCGGCCCTGCGCAGTGCCTATACCCGCGAGCTGGCCGGGTGGCTGGGTGCAGACATGGGACAGGTGGAAGCTGCCGTCAAGAATGCCCCAAAGCCCGTGTCCTCCCCAGCTGGCGTTTCTCAGGCGCGCCTGAGCCAGCAAGGAGGTGCCGCCTCCGGACCCGACGCGTCCCTCCGTACCGCCGAATCCCCCCGCTCCGGCGGTCAGGGATCTCGGGGAAGCGCCCCGGGTCGAGGCGGCAGGGGGCAGCGCAACGGCCGGGTCGAGCAGGAGCCGCCGCAAGAGGACTACTACGGCTACGACTATGGGGATCCCGGACCTGCGGCTGGGCCGGCGCCGTATGCCTTCCAGCGCCCCGACACCCGGGACCCCGCCGTCATGATGGAGCGCCAGGCGCTCGAGGTGATCCTGCAGCATCCCACCCGTCTCACGGCCGATCAGTGGGAGGAGATCTTCAGCGTCCGCTTCAGCGCGCCCGCCCACCAAGCGATCCACGACGGGATCCGGATCGCAGCCGCGCACGCCAGTGACCCGCGCGCGTGGGTCCAGAACGTCCGCGAAGAAGTGCCTGAGCCCATCCGTTCGCTGGTCTCCGAGCTGGCGGTGGTGAGTCTTCCCGCCCGCACCGAGGAGCACCTGGACCGGTACTGTCAGGACATCCTCAATCGCTTAGTGGAGCTGAAGATTCAGCATGAGAAAGCCAACCTGCTGGGCCGCCTGCAGCGCATGGACCCCAGCGATTCCTCGGAGGAATATCGACAGCTCAACGCCGAACTTATGGAACTAGAGCGCCGTCGTCGCGCCCTGCGCCAGGAGGAGTAACGCCCGCCGCCGCCTCAGCAGCCGGGGCAGAGACAGTACTGTCCAGTAGTCATAACGATTCACTAACACTGACGTTGACCTGGGGTAATCCTGGAATTTAGCTGAAAAGCCGTTGCTAGGGTGAGTGAACGCGTCCGAAACCTGGGGGTAAGAACGCAAGGGACTTTCGCCCACAGCGCGCGGCGCCGAGGAACGGAAAAGTCAAACTAGAGGTGGATGAAACGTGGCTGAGAAGAAATGGCTGACCGGTCTGTCGCTGCTCACCGTGCTGGGCCTGACCCTGACGGCATGCGGCAACGACGAGGGTGACGAGGCGGACCCGGACGACAACAACGTCACCGACGCCGAGGAGAGCAGCGCCGAGGAGACCACAGAGGAAGAGGACGAAGGTCCCTCCCTTCCCGCGGCAGAGGCCGGTCTGGTCTACGAAGACATCTCCCAGAACGTCACCGTCACCGACACCCATCGTCCCGGGGACCTCGGGGAGGTCGTGGTGCCCGGCGGAGTCCTGACCGTGGAGTCGGTTGAGACCATCGAGTCGGTCGCGGCGGAGGAGATCGGTGAAGCAGTCGAGGAGCCTGAGGAGGGCGCTCCCGGAGGAGCCCCCGAGGAGTTCCGCGCAGCCGACGGCGAAGTCTTCAGGATCCTGACGCTCAGCTACGAAGTCGATGAGGATGCCGGGCACCACACCGCTGCGTCCCTGGCACTGAATGTCGGCGGGGCCCAGAATCACCTGCAGGATCTGGAGATGAACAACGAGTACCGCATTCTGTTCTCCGTTCCCGAGGACGGTGGTGCGGATCTGGTGATCTCCTCCGACGGGCATGATCAGACCGTGGACGTGCTCACCGGTGAGCGCGACGAAGACGACGAGGTGGCGGCCGGCTACTACCGCCAGATCACCAACCAGGACGTCAATCACACGTTCCGTATCGATGACAGCATTATCGCCACGGTCGATCACCGCGGGCGCACCTCGGACGATTATGTCGTTGACTATGACTTCCATGTCTCCTCGGTACGCCTGGCTGCTTGGAGTGAAGAGGGCGGATGGGCTAACGACGGCGAAGCGTGGCTCATCATCGAGTGGCGCTATGAAGTGAGCGCCGACGGCCCGGCTATCTTCCAAGCCGTTCATGAAGTGGACGTGACCCTGACCGCGGAGAGCGGAGATGAGTCCTATGAAGAGAACTACTACGACGACGCCGGGCACGTGAGCAGCGGTGACGAGCACGTCACCTCCATTGCCGTCCCCCTTGACACGGTGGATGTGGCGCTAAGCTTCAGCGGCAGTGCGGTTGCCGAGTTGGGTGGCAGCTATGAGCTCGCTGGGGGCGACTCTGTGAGTTTCGCTTCCGATACCTTGGAAGTCTCCTTCCCCGATGAGCGCTACGGCAGCGATGAGGATGAGGTGGATGAAGCGGAGGAAGACGCCGATGGCGAGGATGCCGAGGGCGAGAGCTCTGAGGCTGACGAGGACACCGAGGACGAGGCCTGAGAGCAGTCCGCCCGCCCCTGAAGGAGCGCGGGAACCTCGCATGATCTGAATTCTTTCAGAATGAGTGAACGGAGCCCCGGCTCACGTAGTGAACGCCACTGCGTGGCCGGGGCTCCCTCATGTAATCTCAAGCACATGAGTCAGAACCACAGCCGCACAGCAGCCATGCACGAGATCCCCGAGGCCATGCGACGCGACGTCGGCCTCCTCGGGGGGCTTCTCGGCAAAGTTCTGGACGAATACGGCCGGAATAAGGAGGACTCAGCCGGCCTGCTGGAGGACGTGGAGAAGCTGCGCGCCCTCACCATCGCCGCCGTGGAAGATGACACCGAGGAGACACTGGCCGAGGCCGAGGCCCTGGTGGATTCCTTCTCCCCGGAGCGGGCCAAAGAAGTTGCTCGCGCCTTCACCTGCTACTTCCTCCTGGCCAACCTCGCCGAGGAGCAGCACCGCATCCGCACCCTGCGCTCCCGCGACGGTGAAGTGCCCCTGACTGAGCAGCAACCTTCGGATTCCGTAGCATCGGCCTTCAAGCACTTGGCAGAGGAGGTCGGCCAGCGCGAGGCTGAGCGGCGGCTTAAAGAGCTGCGCTTCCATCCGGTGCTGACAGCACATCCCACCGAGGCTCGACGCAATGCGATCTCGTCCAGCGTGCGCAGAATCGGTTCACTTCTTGATGAGCGCGATGACCCGCGCATGGGCGCCGGTGCCCAGCAGAAGAACACGCGCGACCTGCTCGAAGAGATCGACAACATGTGGCGCACCGCCCAGCTGCGAGTCTCCAACCCCTCACCCCTGGACGAGGTGCGTACCGCGCTCGGAGTGTTCGATTCTTCCTTCTCCCAGGTCTTCACCGAGGCCTACCGCCGCATGGATGATTGGCTGCAGGGAGACGACGCCGGCTCCACCGCCCCCAAAGCCCCCGCGTTTATCCGGCTGGGATCCTGGATCGCCGGTGACCGCGACGGCAACCCGAACGTCACCGCCACCATCACGCGCAAAGCCGTGGCCCAGATGGCCGACCGTGTGCTCACCGACCTGGAGAACCGCGCCCGCGCCGTGGGCCTGTCCATGACGCTGGACGAGCGCTACACGCCGCCCACAGAGGCTCTGGAGGCTCTCTGGAACCGTCAGAAGCAGCTCTCCGATGAGCTGACCGCGCTCGCCGCCGAGCACTCCCCGCGTGAGCCCCACCGTCAGGTCATGCTGGCCATCGCCGGCCGGATCGAAGCAACCCGGACCCGCAATGCTGACCTGGCCTACAGCGTGCCGGCAGATCTGCTGGAGGACCTACGCACCGTGCAGTCCTCCCTCATCGACGGCGGCGCCAAGCGAGCTGCCTACGGGGATCTTCAGGAGCTGATCTGGCAGGTGGAGACGTTCGGCTTCCACCTCGCTGAACTGGAGGTCCGGCAGCACTCCAAGGTCCACTCCCAGACGCTGTCCTGGCTGGAGGACCCCGAGTCCGTGGAGAAGATGGCGGTCCCCGGAGACGAGGTGCTCGAGACCTTCCGCGCGATCGCCTCGGTGCAGGCTCGGTACGGCGTGGATGCATGTCGTCGTTACATCGTCTCCTTCACCCAAAGCGCCCAGAACCTGGCCGACGTCTATGTTCTGGCGGAGAAGGCGCTCGGTGGTGCAGAGAATGCCCCGGTGCTGGACGTGATCCCGCTCTTCGAGACCTACGAGGACCTGCAGAACGCCCCAGCCATCCTTGAGGAGGCGCTGAAGAACCCCTACCTGCAACGCCGTCTCGAGCAGACCGGGCGCCGGATGGAGGTCATGCTCGGTTATTCCGACTCCTCCAAGGACGTGGGTCCCGTGGCAGCGACCCTGGCCCTGTACGAGGCTCAGGAGAAGATCGCGGCATGGGCCATCGAGAACGACATCACTCTTACCCAATTCCATGGCCGCGGAGGCGCGCTGGGCCGCGGCGGAGGCCCCGCCAACCGTGCGATCCTGGCCCAACCTCCCCACTCCGTGGACCTGCGGTTCAAAGTCACCGAACAGGGTGAGGTCATCTCCGCCCGCTACGGCCACCCGGAGATTGCTCTGCGCCACATCGAACAGGTTGCTGCGGCCATTTTGATGGCCAGCGCTCCCTCCACCGAAAAGCGCAATGCGGAGGCCGCCGCCACATTCGCCGATCTGGCCAAGCGGCTCGACGACGCCTCTCGTGAGCGGTTCCATGCCTTGGTGAAGGCTGAGGGCTTCGCGCCCTGGTTCGCTCAGGTGACTCCCCAGGATGAGATCGGGCTCCTGGCCATCGGCTCCCGCCCGGCCAAGCGCGGACTCTCGGTGGAGTCTCTGGAGGATCTGCGCGCCATCCCCTGGAACTTCGCCTGGGGTCAGGCCCGCATCAACCTCACCGGCTGGTACGGGCTGGGCACGGCCCTGGAAGCGATCGACGACGTCGACCTCCTGCGCTCCGCCTATGCCGACTGGCCACTCTTCCGGGCACTCATCGACAACATCGAAATGTCCCTGGCCAAGACCGACCGGCGCATCGCCGAGCGGTACCTGGCCCTGGGGGACCGGGAGGACCTGGCGCAGGCCGTGCTGCAGGAGCTTGAGCTCACCGAAAAGTGGGTCCTGGTCATCACCGGACAGGAACGACTGCTGCAGAACCACCGCGTGCTGGGCCGAGCCGTCCAGCTGCGCAACCCCTACGTGGACGCCCTCTCGCTTATCCAACTGCGGGCACTGAAGAAGCTGCGCTCCGGCACCCTCTCCGAGGATGAGATCGAGGATCCGCGGAACCTGCTGCTCATCTCACTCAAGGGCGTGGCTGCCGGCCTGCAGAACACCGGCTGAGCGCTGGCGGACGGGGCGCGTCACAACTACTCGCGCCCCGCCGGGTGTGGCCCTCTTCAGTAGGCTGAAGTCATGACGGACCAGAACCCGCCCGGACCCCACCCCCAGGACCCCGTCCCTACCCCGCCGTCGGGGCAGGGCGGACCACGTCCTCACGGCGCAGGTCATTACGGGCAGGGTCACCAGGGACAAGTTCCCCACGGTGCAGGCCAGCATGCCCCAGGCCAGTCCGGATCTTCCATGACCTCCGGCCCTGGCCTGCCGCCAGGTGCTGCGCAGCCGTGGCCGCCGATGGACCACCCGGTGTCCGGGAGTCGCGCCCCGAAGGTCTGGGGCAAGGTGCTGACGGCCGCCGTCGTCGCGCTGCTCCTGGGCCTAGGAGGTGGTCTGCTGCTAGGGCTGGCGCTCTTCAGCCCCTCAGAGCCGGAGGGCCGCGCAGAAGCACACATCCAGACCGGGTGCCAGCTTGTGGAGCGCATGGATGATGATGATTACCTGCCCTTCTCCCGAGACGTGCTGGAGCGCGTGGAGGATCCGCTGCTGTGGGAGATGACGGCCGCAGCAATGTTGTTCGTCGCCGCCGGAACCGCCGATGAGAACTACAATCACCTGCAAGAGGCCGGCATGTCCCTTCAGATAGGCATGAACACCTTCCGGGACGAGGACGTCAACGATGCCCTCGACGTGCTGGTCCGAGAGTGCCGCGACTGAGGCGAGCTACGCTCCGGCCTTCCTGGACCCGAATGGGACGCAGAGTGGTCCAGGCCGGTGTTGGGCATGCCCAGTAGGCTGTGAGCATGCTCAATCGCGTCATCGACCCCGGCAATGATCCTTTTCTCTGGCTCGAAGACGTCGAAGGCGAAGATGCCCTGACGTGGGTGCGGGAGCGCAATGCGCGGGCCGAAGGGCAGCTCCAGGACGATCAGTATCATCCCCTGCGGGAGGAGCTCCTGAGCATCCTGGAGTCGCCGGACCGGATCCCCGGCGTCACCACCCGCGGTGAGCACCTCTACAACTTCTGGACAGACGCCGAGCACCCCCAAGGGCTGTGGCGCCGGACCACCCTGGAGTCCTATCGCCGTGAGGAACCCGAGTGGGAGATCCTGCTGGACCTCGACGAGCTCTCAGCCCTCGAGGGCACCACTTGGGTCTGGCACGGAGCTCGCGTGCTGCGCCCCGCTCAGGGGCAGCCATGGCGCCGTGCGCTGATCTCGCTCTCCCGCGGCGGCTCCGATGCCGACGTCACGCGAGAGTTCGACATCGTGGAGCGCCGCTTCATTGCTGAGTCGGAGGGCGGCTTCTACAAGCCCGAGGGCAAGGGTGGACTCAGCTGGATCGATGAGAACACCGTCTACGCCAGCATCGATACGCCAGCCACCACTTCCGGTTACCCGCAGACTGCCCGTCGATGGGCGCGCGGCACCGATCTGAGCCAGGCACAGACCGTCATCTCCGTCGGGGAGGATGACCTCATGGCCGGCGCCGGCTATGACTCCACCCCGGGCTATGAACGCCATACGGCGGTCAAAGCGCTGGGCTTCTACGACTCCGAGACCTACGTGCTCACCTATCCGGAGGATCCGGCCAGCACTGATCCCATGCTTCAGCGCGTGGAGGTTCCCACCGATGTCGGCGTCGGATTCCACCGCGACCTGATCTTCCTGGCCCCGCGCACCGACTTCACCCACGCCGGCGTCACCTACCCCGGCGGCAGCCTCATAGTCGGCGACGCTGAGACGTTCCTGGCCGGGAAGCCCGAGCTCACCGTCCTGTTCGCACCCACCGAGTCCACCTCGCTGCAGGGCATCACCGCCACGCGAAACCTCTTCGTGCTCACGGTCATGGAAGACGTCGTCGAGCATCTGGAGGCTCATTGGCGCGACGACGTCGGGACATGGCGCTCGGCACGCGTGTTCACCTCCATCACCGGATCCCTGTCGGTGAGTGCGCTGGACTCCCGGGAGAACGATCAGCTCTGGATCACCGCCCATGACTTCCTGACTCCCACAAGCAAGTACCTGGGAGACCTCGCCCCCGTGCTGGCGGGTCATGAGGAGACCGCCGAGCTGATCAAACAGGCCCCGGAGCGGTTTGAAGCCGAAGGTCTGGCCTACGTGCAGCGCTTCGCCCCCAGCGAGGACGGCACGCCCATTCCCTATTTCCTCATCGGACCCGCCGAGACCGTGCAGTCCGCGGCCAAAGTCCAGGATGACGACGGTGCGGCGCACGAGGCGGCTGCGAGCTCCGACGCGGGACCGGCGTCCGACGGTTCCAGCGCGGTCCCCGGGGTCACCTCCATCGCCGGGCCCGAGCCGCGGCCCACCATCCTCTACGGATACGGCGGCTTCGAGGTCAGCCAGACCCCGGGTTATCTTTCGCTGGTCGGTAAAGCGTGGCTGGAGCGCGGGGGAGTCTTTGCACTGGCCAATATCCGAGGAGGCGGGGAGTACGGTCCCCGCTGGCACCGGGCGGCGCTGCGGGAGAACCGTCACAAGGCGTTCGAGGACTTTGCCGCCGTCGCCCGTGATCTGGTGGAGACAGGAGTCACCACCGTGGAGCAGCTCGCCTGCCGCGGCGGCTCCAACGGCGGACTGCTGACGGGCAACATGCTCACCCGCTACCCGGGGCGCTTCGGGGCCGTGGTCATCCAGGTTCCTCTACTGGACATGAAACGCTACGCCCAGCTGCTGGCGGGTGCCTCATGGCGCGCGGAGTACGGAGACCCGGAGACTGATGACTGGCAGTTCCTGCAGCACTATTCGCCCTACCACCAGCTCAGCCGCGACGTGGCCTATCCGCCGGTGCTGCTGACCACCTCCACGCGGGACGACCGGGTCCATCCGGGCCATGCGCGAAAGATGACCGCGGCCCTGGAGGAGATCGGAGCTGAGGTCACCTACTGGGAGAACACCGAGGGCGGTCACGGAGGAGCGGCCAACTCTGCCCAGCAGGCCACCATGAACGCCCTGATCTACCGGTGGCTCTGGCAGCATCTGGAGCGCTGACGCAGCGGGAGTCAGTCAGCTCTGCCGGGGCCCGGCTGAAGGTGGAAGACCATTCGTTCAGCCCGTGGCGTCAGGGGCTACTCTAGGGGGTATAGTGTTCTCCGCGGTTTATGCGTACACTGTTCCTAGTCATGATTGTGAGCGCCAGTGCGTCCTGGTGCCTGATTTCGCCATTTCCCTTCACATCCCTATCTGAAGAAGAGGCATGCCCTGATGAGCGCCCCCGCCAGTGAACTGGCTATCGAAACTCACAGCCTGGTGAAAACCTTCGGCAAGAAGAACGCCGTGGACGGCGTGGACCTCAGCGTCCGCCGAGGAGGCATCTACGGAGTGCTGGGTCCCAACGGGGCCGGCAAGACCACAACTATTCGGATGCTGGCCACTCTCCTGCGTCCCGACGGCGGAGAAGCCCGCGTGCTGGGCCACGATGTGCTGGCTGAGCCGCAGGCCATTCGCCGCAAGATCGCCCTGACCGGACAGTTCGCCTCGCTGGATGAGGACCTCACCGGCATCGAGAATATGATCCTGCTGGGCCGGCTGCTGGGCTTCTCCAAGAGTGCTGCCCGCTCCCGGGGCATGGATCTGCTGGAGGCCTTCGGCCTGACCGACGCCGCCAAGCGCCAGGTGAAGAACTTCTCCGGCGGTATGCGCCGGCGTCTGGACATCGCGGGGTCTCTGATTGTGACGCCGGAGCTGATGTTCCTGGACGAGCCCACCACCGGTATCGATCCCCGCTCGCGGAACCAGGTGTGGGACATTATCCGCACCCTGGTGGACGGCGGCACCACGATCCTGCTGACCACCCAGTACCTCGAGGAGGCGGACCAGCTGGCCGATCGGCTGGCCGTCATCGATCACGGCAAGGTGATCGCCGAGGGCACCCCGGGTCAGCTGAAGGCTCAAGTGGGCGCCGGGGCGCTGAAGGTCCGGGTCATTGACCCGGCCGACCGGGAGTCCGCCGCCGAGGTGCTCACCCGCGCTTTGGGCGTGGAGGTGCTCCGCGAGAAGGACAACGCAGCTCTGAGCGCCCGCCTGGGCGCTGATGTTCCCGCCGCCGCCGGTCTGGCCGCTCTGGAGGAGGCCGGCGTGGGAGTGGAGACGTTCTCCCTGGGTCAGCCGAGCCTGGACGAGGTATTCCTGGCCCTGACCGGTAAACCCGCATCCGAGGAAGAGGATGCACCCGTTGATGAGGATGCCGGATCCTCGGCAGCAGTCGCAGCCGCCGCGGGCGGCGCAGGAAGTAGCGCAGCATGACCACTCAGACCATGAACCACACTACTGAAGAGTCCGCCAAGGTCCTGGGCGTGCTGCTCAAGGACGAAGACCGGCCCAGTCCCTCCAACCCGCTGAGCGCTTCAGTGACCTTCGGCTGGCGTGCCATGCTGAAGATCAAGCACATCCCCATGCAGCTCTTCGATGTGACGATCTTCCCGCTAATCATGACCGTGATGTTTACCTACATCTTCGGCGGTGCCATGGGCGCTGTGGTCTCGGGCACCGGAGAGACCGGCGGTGTGGCGATCAGCGAGTACGTCCAGTTCTTCATCCCCGGCATCTTTGTGCAGACGCTCATTATGATCACCATGTACACGGGCATGACCCTGAACAAGGACATCTCCAAGGGGATCTTCGACCGCTTCCGCTCCCTGCCCACATGGCGTCCCTCCCAGCTGGTGGGCGCGCTGCTGGGAGACCAGGTCCGCTATGCACTAGCCGGCGTGATCATTCTCGGCGTGGGCTTCGCCGTGGGCTTCCGCCCCGAGGGCGGTCTCACCGGTGTGCTGGCAGCCTTCCTGCTGCTGCTGATCTTCTGCTTCTGCCTCTCCTGGGTCTGGACCACGATCGCTTTGCTGATGCCCAATGAGGAAGCGGTCATGGGCGTCTCGATGACCATCATGATGCCGCTGACCTTCGCTTCGAACATCTTTGTGCCCACGGAGACCATGCCCGGTTGGCTGCAGCCGGTGGTAGACGCCAACCCCGTCTCCGTGGTGGTGGCCAGCATTCGTGACTTCATGCTGGGCACCGAAGACGGAAGCCTGTTCGCTGTTTCCATCTACTGCGCCGTGCTGGTGGTGGTCTTCGCACCGCTGTGCATGTTCCTCTACAACCGCAAGAGCTGATCGCCACAGAGACCAAGGCGCCGTCGTCGTTCCCTCCTAGGTGGGAGGAGAACGACGACGGCGCTTTCTGGTATCTGGGAGCGCTCATCCGATGGTCGCGGTCATTCGCTCAGTAAGGCGTCTGCGACTTCAGCGCGGCTCGACCGACTCGAGAACAAAGGTGCCCGAGTCGGGGTCGTGGGTTCCGGAGACGGAGAACTCGCCCCACGGTGCATCAGCGTGGTCCACATAGGACCCCTCTGGCAGCTCTGCCCAGTCCCAGTTGGTGATGCGCGGGCCGCTGCACTGCGGGGGCGCGGACTCCATGATGGGCCCCACGCACAAGGTGGGGGACTCGCCGCCCACCACGGTGGTGTCGATCTCCACCGCGCCGGCGGGCAGCTCTTCAGCATGCGGGTCAGCTGTGGACGGGTCCTCGGCAGAATCACCGCCACAGCCGGCGAGCAGCAGTCCTCCCACGGTCAGAGCGGCGAGAGCCCCAGCGCGAGGCAGGAGCTGTGCGATCGGGGGCAGGGTGCCCACGCCGGCTACTTCACGAACCGGATGCTCAGCGGGTACCGGTAAGGCCGTCGCTGATAGGCGGCGACGGTGGCCAGGATGCTGAAAATGAGGTTGACGATGACGGCGAAGGCCAGGATCACAAAGCCGATGAGGATCAGCGTGGTCAATCCACCGATGACGTAGAGGATGAACAGCGTGATCTGCCAGTTCACCGCCTCCTTGCCGTGATCATCGATGAACCGCGAGCGTTCGCGGAACACTAGCCACAGCACCAGCGGAACCACCCAGGAGAGCACCAGCCCGCCCAGGTGGATACCCACACCCCAGCCCTGCTCCTCGCCAGGGCTCAGAGGCGGATTCGGGTATCCGGGGTTCTGCGGGGGATGAGTCATGGGAATCCTCTCGGTGAGGGGAGATCTTGGTTGAAGCGTGATCCGTGGTTGCTGATCACGAGCTTATCCAGCCCCGGATCTGTACGGTAGGTGCCATGCAGGTCCATCACGAGATTCCCGACGACGTCGTCTCTCTGCTGCGCGTCGCCCGCCGCGTGGCGGTGCTCACCGGCGCAGGCATCTCAGCTGAGTCCGGGGTGCCGACGTTCCGCGAAGTGCAGAAGGGGCTCTGGGAGAGGTTCTCCGCCCAGGACCTGGCTACCGTGGACGCCTTTGAGAGCGACCCCGCGCTGGTCTGGACCTGGTACCGCTGGCGTCAGTCCCTCATTCAGCAGGTCGAACCCAACCCCGGGCACGCCGCCCTAGCGCGCTGGCAGAAGCACCTGACCGAGAGCGGGGGCACGCTGACGATCGCCACCCAGAACGTCGACGATCTGCACGAGAGGGCAGGTGCCGAAGTGCTCGCCCACCTGCACGGAAGCATCTTTTCCCACCGCTGCCTGGGGTGCGGTAGCGCCGTCGAGTTGCCGGCGCCTCAGTACGACGGCTTCGAATCCCCTCCCAGTCCCGAGGATCCCCCGAGCTGCTCCGCGTGCGGAGGTCTGATCCGGCCCGGTGTCGTCTGGTTCGGCGAGATGCTCCCCATGGACGCGTTTGAGGCGACCGCTGAGGCGATCCGCCACGCCGACGTCGTGCTGGTGGCCGGCACATCCGGTATTGTGCAGCCGGCCGCCTCCTTGCCGCTGCTGGCGCTGGAGCGCGGTACGCCGCTGATCGAAGTCAACCCTGAGGAGACCGAGATCAGTGAGGTCATGGACTACTGCCTGCGCGGACCCTCCGGGCAGCTGCTGCCGCCGATGGTGGATTCTCTGAAGCGGTGAGGTTCGTGGCCGCTGAGCCCTGAATCCTAGCCCGTGATGCACCCTCGGCCCGGCCGCCGTCGAAAGGTTCCTTGTGACCCCGTGGGAAGCCCTGCTCCTCGGAGTGATCCAGGGGCTGTTCATGTTCCTCCCCGTCAGCTCGTCCTCCCATCTGGTGATCGCGGAGCACTGGTTGGCCGACCGGGGGTCGATGATTCCCTCGCCGGACTCCCCGGAGATGATCTTGTTCAATCTGGTGGTGCACCTGGGCACTATGGTCTCCGTCGTCGTGGTGATGTTCCAGCCGCTCATGCGACTGATCCGCGGCACGGTGGTCGAGATCAGACTGTTCTGGCGGCGCAGGACGCTGCGGCATCTCATTCATCTCAAGCTCATGCTGCTGGGCGTAGTCACTGTGGGCATCACCGGGGTCCTGGGGCTTGTGGTGCGCGAGTTCGGCACAGACGCCTTCGCCATCCCCTGGGTGGTCGCGATCTTCCTCTTCATCACCGGCGCGATCCTGTGGTGGTCCGACTCGGTGCGCAACACCTGGCGCGGTGCTGGACAGATGACGCTCATGGTCGCGGTGGTGATCGGCCTCGCCCAGGCCGCCGCGCTCTTCCCGGGCATCTCCCGCTCCGGCATCACCATCGCCGCCGCGCTGGCACTGGGCATGCACCGCAAGATCGCGGCCCAGTACAGCTTCTTCGTGGCGATCCCCACCATCGTCGCGGCCACTGGTGTGCAGTCGCTGAGCCTGCTGAGCCACGAAGGGGGGTTCTCCATCGGTGCCGACGCCTACTGGACGGCGTTCATCGTCTCTGCCGTGGTGGGTGCCCTCGCGCTGTGGGCGGTGCTGACGCTGCTCTACCGCGCGCGCTTCCGGATCTTTGCCGTCTACGTGGTGCTCTTTGGCGCCTTCATCCTCATCGCCCAGCCGGATCTCTCCGAACCGCCTCCGGTAGACCAGCTGCCGGTGGAGGAGGGTCAGACCGACGTCCCCAGCTGATCCGCCGATCCGCGGATCCCAGGCAGTAGGGTGGAGACATGATGTGGCTCTACCTCCTGGCCCTGGCGATCATCGGGTTGGTCATTCTGGCGCTGGCCGGCCCCTGGAAGGGGGAGCCCGCTCCGCGGGAGGAATCCCCTGAGGCAGGCGGGGACGACGTCGACCTCCTCCTCTCGCGCGCCGCAGACCAGGGTCTAAGCGCCGAGGACCTCGAGACGGTCCAGTTCGACTCCGCGGTGCGCGGCTACCGGATGGACCAGGTCGACAAACTGCTCGACGCGTTGACCGAGCAGCTGCGTCATGCCCGGTCAGAGGCTGATGGAAAGAGCCAAGAAAGCATCTCGGGGTGACATTCCCCTCAGGTACGCGATAATAGAAAGTGATCAGTTCCGGCGGATGTCCCGCCGGCTGCTGACGATCCGTAGTAGGAATACGAAGGGAATCACTCGATGGCTGCAATGAAACCGCGTACTGGCGACGGTCCGATGGAGGTCACCCAGGAAGGACGCAGCCTTATTATGCGAGTCCCGATCGACGGGGGCGGTCGTCTGGTGCTCGAGATCAACAACGAAGAGGCCGAGGCGCTCAAGCAATGCCTGATCAAGGCCGTCGGCGAGTAGACCCTTCCGGCGGGCCCCAGGCCCGCTATCTCTTCACTGCCAGCAGCAGGCCCGTGCCCGTGGGCAGCAGAGCCGTCGTGAGGTCGTCGTCGTTCTTCAGGCGCCGTTCCACAGCGCGCATCGCCTGTGTTCGGGCCTCTCGCACGGCCGGCTTGGGCACACGGTCGCGGTCGAGCGCATCATTGATCACCAGCGTGCCGCCACGGCGCAGCAGCCGTATGCCCTCCTCGGCGTAGAACTCTGCCTCTTCCGGCTCGGCGTCCACGAACACCAGGTCATAGCCGCCCCGGGTCAGTCGGGGGAGCACCTGCTGCGCGTACCCGCTGATCAGTCGCGTGTGGGACGAAGGGATGCCTGACTCCCGGAAGCTCTGGCGGGCGGCCGCCAGATGGTCGGGCATCGGATCCAGGCTCGTGAGCACCGCCTCAGGGGCTCCGCGGAGCAGAAACACGCCAGAGACGCCGGCGCCCGTGCCGATCTCCACGATGGCCCTGGCCCCTGTGCCCGCAGCCAGGGCGCTGAGGGCAGCGCCCGTCCCCGGACTGACGGACTCCACTCCGAGATCGTCGGCGCGCAGTCGTGCCTGAGCGATTGCCGCATCCTCCTCAGCGTGCTGCTCTGCGTAGGTCCAGCTGCTGTGCTTTGCGGCCTGTGAGGGCGGTGTCCCGGCCATGTAGGTCCTCTCGTGTGCGTGTCGATCATCCTATGCTGTGGCAGCAGACCGTGATGACCCGATCGATTGATGACCCGATCGATTCACAGCTAAATTTAAGCTTTTTTTCAGTAAAACGAGGCAGAATTTCGGCGATGCCCTCTATCCGCAGCAGCAGTCGCGGTTCCGCTACAGCAAGTCCCGCAGTATCCAGCCGGCTTTCAGCTGGCTGGATCATTGGCATCTTTTTCTCCAGTCTGACCCTGGTGGTGTGCGTGGTGCTCGCCGCAGCATGGATCGTCGGAGGGCGTGCGATGCCGCAGACGGCATCGGTGCAGTCGCTGCTTCCTCCTGAACCCCGTTCTGAGCCGGTCACCGCTGCCGGCAGCGGAGCGGGCGACGCCGTGGCGGCCAGCTCCGAGGGTGAGCTCAGCGAGCTCGACCCCCACTCCGGGATCCTTCCTGGATCCCGAGCCAGCGTGCCCATTCACGAGTTGCCCGTGGAGAAGCTGAGCCTGCTCAAGACGTGGGGCTGGTCCCTGCCCCATCTGGCTGATCGCGGCTATGAGCCCGAGAAGCTCGAGACGGGGGTCATCGAAGGTGTGCGCACTATTCAGCTGCAGCTGGTCGATGACAACTACACCATGTGGGTCGCTGAGACCCGCGCTGAGGAAGAGGGCCGGACCCTGGACCCGATCGAGGAGAAGGTGCTGAAGGTCCTGGACCCTGCGGACTTCTCCGCGGAGCGTCTGCAGCTCTCCACGGGAGACGAATGCACCCTCTACATCTCGGAGTCCGATGACAGCTGGACCGCGGCAATGGAGACTGACAGGGCTCAGTACGTCATCAGCTCCGATATGCCCACGGCGGCGGCCTCCCAGATCATGAGCTGGGTCATGCTGACCGACCGCTCCCGCGTGCAGACCCAGCCCCTGGCGCCCTCCGCCAGTGAACGTGTGGGCCGCGGGCTGGAGGAACTCTTCGGCTGGATCCCTTGATCTTCCGCCGCGCCGGGGCCATAACCGTACAGCCTCCGCCGCGTTCGGCGATTCGTCTGCTGATCTTGCCGCTAAGGTAGTGCCGTGCCCGGTATCAATGTCTATGAGCTGATCATCCTGATCGTGCTCGCCCTGGTCATCCTGGGGCCCGAGAGGCTGCCACAGTACGCCAACACGCTGGGGCAGTGGGTCCGCAAAGCACGCGGCATGGCCGAGGACGCCAAGGTCCGGTTCAAAGAAGAGACCGGCACGGACTTCGACGCCGTCGACTGGCAGAAGTACGACCCGCGCCAGTACGACCCCCGGCGCATCATTCGCGAGGCCCTCGCCGAAGACTATGAGACCGTGCGCTCCACCGCCAAAGAGGTGGAATCCACCATGGACCCTCGTGCGCTCTTCGGAAGCGGCAGCGCACGGAGCGCGACCTCGCGTTCGAGGGCTTCCGGGGCTAAGGGCGGGGCGCTGGCAGCGGGCATGGCCGGCTCCGCCGCCTCGGGGCAGAGCTCACCCGCGGCTGCTGCGGACTCACGGCCTGAGGACAGAGATCCGTTGGAGGACGCTCCGGCTCCCTTCGACGTCGACGCGACCTAGCAGGGCCCCCGGGATCCCGGCTGTCTCAGAACGACAGGGGCAGGGACTTTCCACTTAGTCCCCGGCCACGTGAGGCCAGCGCTGCCGCGACCTGCCGCAGCGCGCTCCCGGCCGGGGAGTCGGGGGAGGAGAGGACCACCGGTGCGCCGTCGTCGCCTGCCTGGCGCAGGGTCGGATCCAGCGGCACAGAGCCCAGCAGCGGAACGTCCGTCTCCAGGGAGGCGCTGAGCCGGTCCGCAACGATCTGGCCGCCCCCGGAGCCGAAGAGGTCCATGACTGTACCGTCAGGCAGCCGCAGCGGCCCCATGTTCTCGATGACTCCGGCAACCTTCTGATCCGTCTGAGTGCTCAACGCCCCCGCACGCTCAGCAACGTTCGCCGCCGCCGCCTGCGGGGTAGTGACCACCAACAGCTCGGAGCCAGGCAGCAGCTGGGCAACGGAGATCGCAATATCTCCGGTGCCCGGCGGCAGATCCAGGAGCAGCACGTCCAGGTCACCGAAATGTACGTCGGTGAGGAACTGCTCCACTGCGCGGTGAAGCATGGGGCCCCGCCAGGCCACGGCCTGGTTGCCGTCGACGAACATACCGATGGAAATCGTCTTCACGCGGTAGGCGACCGGGGGCAGGATCATCTCATCCAGTCGCGTAGGTTTGGCCGTGATGCCCAGCAGGCCGGGGATGGAGAACCCGTGCACGTCGGCGTCGATCACCCCGACCTTCAGTCCCAGCTCGGCCAGGGCACAGGCGAGGTTCACGGTGACGGTGGATTTGCCGACTCCGCCCTTGCCCGAGGCTACGGCGTAGACGCGAGTCAGCGAGTCGGGGGAGGCGAACCGGTTGACCCGGCCGGACTCGCCCCCGGTGAGCTGCTCCTTCAGGACAGCCCGCTCCTCGGGGCTCATCACGTCCAAGCTCACCTGTGCGGTGCGCACACCCTCGGCCCGGACGGTAGCGGCAGTGACGTCGTCGAGGATGCGGCTGCGCATGGGACAGGCCTCGACAGTGAGCTTGATCTGCACCGAGGCGTCCCCGGCGTCGTCGACGGTGATGTCCCCGACCATCCCAATCTGGGTGATCGGAAGCCGAAGCTCAGGGTCCATGACCTGGTTCAGCTGGGTACGGATGCGGTCGATGACGGTCTCAGACACCCATACAGTCTACGGCGAGGCCGCAGTGCAAGAATGGGGTGTATGACAGTCCAGACGATGAACTCCGGCGGTCTTCCTCGCGGTGAGCTGCTGGGACGCTACCGCACCTACGACGAGGCGCAGAAGGTGGTGGACCACCTGGCCCAGGCTGAGGGTTTCAACATCAAGACCATCAGCATCGTCGGCAACGATCTGCGCTCCGTGGAGTACATCCGCTCGCGGCTCTCCTATCCGCGCGTTGCGGGGGCCGGCGCGGCGCAGGGTGCGATGTTCGGCTTCTTCATCGGTCTGCTGCTGTTCCTCTTCGCGCCCGAGGCGCCGCTGGCGAACCTGCTGATGTCGGTGCTGCTGGGCATGGCGATCTGGATGATCATCGGCGTCATCTCCTACGCGATCCGCCGCGGCAAACGCGACTTCTCTTCCTCCACCCAGATGGTGGCCACCACCTATGACGTGGTGTGCGACTTCTCCGTGGCCGGACGTGCTCGCAAGCTGGTGGCGGAAGCCGGTGTGACCAGCCTCAACGCCTGGAACGACCCGACCGGGCGGTCCGTCTCCCTGGGCGGCGGACCATCTGCGGGCGCCTCCCGGAGTGCGCACGACGACGTCTCCTCCGGCGGGCAAGGAGCAGCGGGCGGCGCGGGGGCGCCCTCGGCACCACGCGGATACGACGATCTTCCCGATGGGCGGCCGCGGTTCGGAGTGCGCCGGGAGGAGCCTCGTCCTGAAGAGCCGCAGGCCGAGTCCGTCCCCCGCGAGGACGCCGAAGCCAAGACCGCCGGGCAAGGAACCGCGAGCGCCAGCCTCACCCCAGGTCAGGGTGCGTCCGAGGCCGCAGATGATGCGCAGGCGGCTGATGAGACGCAGCCTGCTGCTGAGGACTCCTCCGGCGAGGACGCTGACCGCCCCAACGAGGCGCGGTGAAACAACTGCGGGCCGTGCGTTGCGAGCCCGGCAATGTTTCATGTAGGCGGCGTGCGGCGCCTTCTATGAAACGCTGCCGGGCGCTGAGAAGCGCACCGGGGCTTCAGCCGCAGGTGCGCCGCGTCCTTCAGCCCTGGAGCTTGCGGATCCAGGCCTCGACGTCGTCTGCCGTGCGCGGCAGGCTTGCAGAGAGGTTCTCGGCGCCCTCTGAGGTGACCAGCACGTCGTCCTCAATCCGCACGCCGATCCCGCGGTATTCCTCGGGCACCGCGAGGTCCTCCTTCTTGAAGTACAGGCCCGGTTCAATGGTGAAGACCATGCCCGGCTCCAGCACTCCGTCGAGGTAGAGCTCGCGCTTGGCCTGAGCGCAGTCATGGACGTCCAGGCCCAGGTGGTGGCTGGTGCCGTGGGGCATCCAGCGGCGGTGGTGCTGGCCCTCCTCGGAGAGCGCCTCCTCCAGGGAGACTGGCAGCAGTCCCCAGTCCTTCAGGTGCTCGGCAAGCACCGCCACGGCGGCCTCATGGATCTGGCGGAACCGGACGCCGGGTGCGACCACGGCGAAGGCGGCGTCTGCGGCGGCGAGCACCGCCTCGTAGACCCGGCGCTGCACCGGGCTGAACTCACCGCTGACCGGAATCGTGCGGGTGATGTCCGCCGTGTACAGCGAATCAGCCTCCACGCCGGCGTCCAGCAGAAGCAGTTCGTCCGGATCGATCGCTCCAGTGTTCCGGATCCAGTGCAGCACGGTGGCGTTGTTGCCCGAGGCGGCGATGGTGTCATAACCCAGGTCATTGCCCTCCAGACGGGCGCGGGCGAAGAAGGCACCCTCGACAATGCGCTCACCGCGCTGATGGCCGACGGCGGAGGGCAGGGCGCGCACCACATCCTCGAAGCCGCGCGCGGTGGCGGCCACAGAGTGGCGCATCTGCTCAATCTCCCAGTCATCCTTGACCAGCCGCAGCTCGGAGAGCACCTCACTGAGCTCCGCATCGAACCGGTCGGAGACCTCCAGGTCCACGCCCGTGTTGATGCGGGAGGTGTCCACCAGCGCGTCCACGTTCAGGTCCACCTCGCGCAGCAGACGAATGCGCGTGCCGCCGAGCTCCACGGCACCGGCGTTCTTGGTGACCGCAATCTCCAGCTCATTCAGGTGCTGCGTGCGCAGGCCCAGGCGCTGCTGGAACTCCTGGAGGCCAGGGCGCGGCCCGATCCAGAACTCGCCGTGACGTGCATCCGCATAAAACTCCTCGCTGTCCCGCCCGGCCATGGGCTTGAAGTACAAGGTGGCCTCGTGATGGCCGCCGTCATCTCCCTCGCCCTCCTCCACGGGCTCCATCACCAGGACGGCATCGGGTTCGTGGTCCACGCCCAGCCCCGACAGGTGGGCGAAGGCAGAATGCGGACGGAATCGGTAGTCCGTGTCATTGGAGCGGACCTTGAGCGGGCCGGCCGGGATCACCAGGCGCTCGCCTGCGAAGGCCTCCGAGACCGCACGACGACGCCGCGCCGCGTAGTCCGCAACCTCCTCGCGGGAGTGCCTGACCTCCTCCGCGGGGGCCCAGTGTGAGGCCATGAAGGTCTTGAAGGCCTGGGAGGTGGGGCGGTGGGAGCGGTTGTTCACCCGATCACCGAGATCCTGTTCCCCGCCCTGGGCAGGGGTGCCGGACTGGTCCTGAGAAGTCTGCGAGTCGCTCATGCCAGATATCTTGTCATGACCCTCACATAGGCTATGTTTATGAGCTTTGACCTTCACACCCACTCCCTGGTCTCTGACGGCACCCAGCCTCCGGCCGATGTGGTGGCCGCAGCAGCCCGCGCGGGACTGGAGGGCATTGCGCTGACCGACCACGACACCACCGCCGGCTGGGACGAGGCGATTGCGGCGGCCCAGCAGCACGGCCTGCTACTGCTGCCCGGCATGGAGATCACCACTAAGACTTCCAACGGCATCAGCGTGCATATGCTCAGCTACCTTCATGACCCCGAGCACGCAGGTCTGGTCGCGGCCATCGCCGAGGCCCGCGAGGGCCGAGTGGAGCGGGCCAAGCGCATCTGCGCGCTGCTGGCTGAGGATTTCCCCATCACCTGGGACTCTGTGGTCGAGCACGTGGGACCAGACGCGACCATCGGCCGGCCACATCTGGCGGACGCGCTGGTGGCCGCAGGGGTTGTGGGCACCCGGAGCGAGGCGTTCCAGAAGTACCTCCACTCCCGCTCCCGGTACTACGTTCCCCAGGACAACATCAGTCCGACGGCGGCTATCCGGCTCGTCCTGGAGGCCGGCGGCATCCCTGTGCTGGCCCACGGAATGGCTTCATCCCGGGGACGGACCGTCAGCGTGGACCAGTTGGAGGAGATGATTGAAGCAGGGCTGGCCGGCGTCGAGGTCTGGCACCGGGACAACCCCGACCAGGGCCGCGAGCTTCTGCTGGACCTGGCCCGCCGCCACGATCTCCTCACCACTGGCTCCTCCGACTACCACGGAGACGGCAAGCCCAACCCCATCGGTGAGAACACCACCGACGCGGCGACGGTCGCCCACATTCTGGAGCGGGCCACCGGAAGCCCTGCCTATGGAGAGTTCCGCGCCGCCTGAAAAGAAGGCGCAAGAGAGCAAGGCTGAATTAGACTCAGCACGTATGACCGACATCGACGTCCCTGCAGGTGTGCGGGCCAAAAGGCTTCCGCGCGAGCAGCGGCGCACCCAGCTGTTGGACTGCGCCCTGAAAATCTTCGTGGCCAAGGGCTATCACGCCGCCTCGATGGACGACATCGCCGAGGTGGCGCAGGTCTCCAAGCCCGTCCTCTACCAGCACTTTCCGGGCAAGCACGAGCTGTTCCTGGACCTGCTGGAAAGCCACCTGCGGCACCTGCAGTCCGAGCTGACCGCAGCCCTGGCGTGCAGTACCGAGAACAAGGAACGCGTCCAGGCCACCATCACCGCGTTCTACGAGTTCATTGCCCGCGAGGACGAGGCCTACCGACTGATCTTCACCTCCGGTATGGACAACGACGAAGAGGTCGCTGACCGCCTGGATCGCTTCCATGATGCAATGGCAGGGGCAATCGCGGAGGTGATCGCCGATGACACCGGACAGCCGATGGCTGAAGCCACCATGCTCGGGCACGGACTCATCGGCATGGCAACCTCAGCAGCCAGGCACTGGAGCCGGCTCTCCGAGCGGCCCGCGCTGGATGTGTCCTCGAACCTGACGGCGCGTTTGGCCTGGAGAGGAATCTCCGGCTTCCCCAAGGAATCCGAGCAGCTAGCCGGGGAGTAGCGGCTACACTCGGGAGAAGGAATACCTGAATCTTGCGGTGCCTGCCGCACAAAGGCCGGCACTGTCGAATCCAAGGAGTGGCATGGAAGTACGCATCGGAGTCCAGAACGTCGCCCGCGAGATCGTTATCGACACGGACGCTAAGCCCGAGGAGATCGAGCAGGCCGTCGCCGAAGCCGTTGAGAGCTCCAAGCCCCTGCTGACCCTCACCGACAAGCGCGAAAAGAAGATCGTGGTTCCGGTGAGCTCCATCGGCTACGTGGAGATCGGCACCGACACCAAAAAGACTGTGGGATTCGCCGCCGCGGTCGCTGACTGAAAGAACGTATGACTGAACTATCCCCCGAGGTCCCGACTTCCGAGGGCGAGCAGCCCGCCGCAGAGACGCCGTCTCTGACCTTTGCCGACTTCGCCGTCCGCAGCGAGATCGTCGAGGCGCTCGCCGAGAAGGGCATCACTACACCCTTCCCCATCCAGGCTGAGACTCTGCCGATCGCGTTGAGCGGTCACGACATCATCGGCCAGGCCAAGACCGGCACCGGCAAAACCCTCGGCTTCGGCATCCCCGCTCTGCAGCGGGTCATCACTGTTGACGACGAGGCCCACGCCTCCCTCCCTGCCCCGGGCGCGCCCCAGGCCCTCATTGTGGCTCCCACGCGCGAACTGGCTGTGCAGGTGGCGCAGGATCTGAAGACCGCCGGCGCCAAGCTCGGCGCCCGCATCGCCACCATCTACGGTGGCCGTGCCTACGAGCCCCAGATCGAGGAGCTGCAGCGCGGCGTGGAGATCGTGGTGGGCACCCCAGGCCGCCTGATCGATCTGCACCGACAGAAGCATCTGAATCTGAAGAACATCCGCATTGTGGTCCTCGACGAGGCCGACGAGATGCTGGACCTGGGCTTCCTGCCCGACGTGGAGACTCTGCTGGCCGCCGTGCCCGCAGTGCGCCAGACCATGCTCTTCTCCGCGACCATGCCCGGTCCGGTCATCGCCATGGCCCGTCGGTACATGACCAAGCCCACGCATATCTCTGCGGCGGACCCCCTGGACGAAGGCGTGACGAAGAAGGACATCCGCCAGGTCGTCTACCGGGCGCACTCCCTGGATAAGGACGAGATGATCGCCCGCATCCTCCAGGCGGAGGGGCGCGGACGCACCATCATCTTTACCCGCACCAAGCGTCAGGCGGACAAGCTCTCTGCGGAGCTGGTCTCACGAGGCTTCGCTGCCGGTGCCATCCACGGAGACCTCGGTCAGGGTGCGCGCGAACAGGCCCTGCGTGCGTTCCGCAATGACAAGGTCGACGTCCTGGTGGCCACCGATGTGGCCGCCCGAGGCATTGACGTCACCGACGTCACCCACGTCATCAACCTCACCTGCCCCGAGGATGAAGCCACCTACCAGCACCGCATCGGCCGCACGGGCCGTGCGGGCAAGAAGGGCACTGCTGTGACCTTCGTGGACTGGGAGGACATGCCTCGTTGGAGCCTCATCAACAAAGCCCTGGGGTTGAACATCCCGGAGCCGGTGGAGACCTACTCCTCCAGCCCGCACCTGTTCGAAGACCTCAACATCCCCGCCGGAACAAAGGGACGCCTGCCGCGTCACAAGCGTTCCAAGGCCGGGCTGGATGACGAGGTGCTCGAGGACCTCGGCGGTCCGGGAGAGAAGAAGCGGGAGAATGGTGGCCGCAGCGGCCGCGGCGACTCTCGCCGCTCCTCCGGCCGCGGTGGGCGTCAAGAGTCCGGAGGACGCGGACGCAGCCGCCGACGCTCCGAGGACTCTGGGGAAGCCCCTCGTGCGTCCTCCAACGGCACCAACGCCCCGCAGGGCGAAGGGAACGGTGCCGCCAAGCGCCGGCGTCGTCGTCGCAAGAAGGTCTCCACCGGTGAGAACACCGGCGGATCCGACTCCTGAGACGCCGTTCTCCCCGGAAGGGCCTAACCTGGTGCTCCAGGGCGAGAACCTGGAGCTCATCAGTGCCCTTCCGGAGGGGACTTTCCAGGTCATCTACCTGGATCCGCCGTTCAACACCGGCCGCGCCCAGCAGTCGGTGAAGTTCACCTCCACGCGTCGTGATGACGGGCTGGGGGAGCGGCTCGGCTTCGCCGGACGCAGCTATGACACCGTCCGGCAGCTGCTGAGTCACTACGACGACGACTTCACCGACTACTGGGAGTTCCTGCAGCCTCGGCTGGCAGAGGCGTGGCGGTTGCTGACACCCACCGGCACGCTTTACCTGCACCTGGACTACCGCGAGGTGCACTACGCGAAGGTGATGTGCGACGCCGTCTTTGGCCGGGAGAACTTCCTCAACGAGATCATCTGGTCCTACGACTACGGGGCGCGCACCAAAAAGCGCTGGCCCACTAAGCACCAGAACATTCTCGTCTACGTCAAACACCCCAGCCGCTACTACTTCAACTCAGAGGCTGTGGATCGCGAGCCCTATATGGCGCCTTCCCTGGTGACGCCGGAGAAAGCCGCGCGCGGCAAGCTGCCGACGGATGTCTGGTGGCACACCATCGTCTCACCCACGGGCAAGGAAAAGACCGGCTACCCGACCCAGAAGCCGGTGGGGCTGGTGCGCCGCATGATCCAGGCCTCCTCTCAGGAGGGTGACTGGGTGCTGGACTTCTTCGCGGGTTCGGGGACGCTTGGGGCTGCGGCGGCCGAGACGGGGCGCCGCTTCGTCTGCATAGACTCGTCAGCCCATGCGATGGAGGTCATGGCCCAGCGCCTGGGAACTCATGCCGAGGTGCGCTACGCCTCCGCCTGAGCGGCCCGCTGCACGCTGATCGGAGGTCCAGGTCAGCCGGCTCAGCGCACGGCGTGGTCTCTCTCCAGCACATGCTTCAGATGCTGGGCCAGACGTCGAGCAGCCGGCACGCGACCGGCCGCGGCTTCGGCGGTCTCTACCGCGGGGTTGTAATTGGTGTTGGTGTTGATGTCGTAGACGACCTGCTCCCCGGTGACGGTTTCGATGAACTCGACGCCGGCGATCTCGATGCGATATTCGGCCAGGAACGCCTCCAGCTGACGGATCAGCGGAGTCTCCGCAGTGATGTCAGTGCGGCGACTGAACTGCTCGGCAGCGGGCAACGCGGCGGAGCGGTCGTCGTTGCTCTGGTCGCTGGCGTCCGGTACGGAGCATGCGGAGCCTGCCAGTCCGGGCTGCGGAATCTCACAGACCACGGCGGGGCAGAGTTCGAAGGAGCCACCGGAGACGTCGACCTTCACGGCGTAGTGGAAGCGACCGCCGATGAACTCTGCGCGGGTAATGAAGGGCTCAGCGGGCTGGACGTAGTTCTGGATCAGGGTGATGCCGTCAACGGGCTCGTTCTCCCCGCCCGGAGCGAACTTAGCAGCTACGGACTCCAGCTCTGCATGGGACTCGAAGCGCCTGACCCCCAGCCCCTTGCCGCCCTGGTTGTGCTTGGTGATGAACGGTGGAGTGAAAGCCCGAGCCGCCTGCGTCAGAGACTCGTGCCCGAAGACGGCGGTGGTGCGAGGTGCCGTGAACCCGTGCTGGGCCAGTGCCCTGTGCTGCCGGATCTTGCTGACCTCCAGCTCATAGACCCCGGCCCCGTTGACCACTGTGCGACCCGCGGCCTCCAGCCAGGCCAGCACCGCCCGCCCGTACTCCTTCACGTGGGGATCGGTGCGGGTGTGCGAGGAGGCCGAGAGACGCGCGAAGAAGACGCCCTCTGGCGGCGCTGACGCGAGGTCAAGCACTGCTCCGGGCAACAGCCACTCCACGTACTCGATGCCCCGGGCTGATATGGGAAGATGCTGTGGGTGAGCACCCAGCAGCAGGCAGCGCCGACCGTCCCCGCCCACGTGAACATCCGTACTGCCCGGCCGGAGGAGTACGAACGCATTGGTCAGCTGACCGCGGCCGCCTACGTCCAAGGCGGTCACCTGCCGGCGTCGGACCCCTACATGCTTGAGCTCGCGGACACGGCCGCTCGAGCCGAGCTGACCACCGTGCTCGTTGCCGTGCTGCCGGACGGCTCCGTAGCGGCAAGCGCCACGCTGACCGAGTACGGTGCCGCCCTAGCGGAAGTGGCACGCCCCGGGGAAATGGAGTTCCGCATGCTCGCAGTGGCACCGGAGCACCAGGGCAAAGGCATCGCGCGTATGCTGGTGCGCCACATCATCTCCATCGCCGAGGCCCGGGAGGACATCAGCGGAATCGCCATCTGCAGTCTCCGTTCCATGACCTCGGCCCACGCGCTCTACCGCTCCGAAGGGTTTGTGACGGATCCGGCGCGCGACTTCCATCTGCAGCTCCCAGGGAAGACC
This sequence comes from Nesterenkonia flava, assembly GCF_031432335.1. Taxonomy (NCBI): domain Bacteria; kingdom Bacillati; phylum Actinomycetota; class Actinomycetes; order Micrococcales; family Micrococcaceae; genus Nesterenkonia; species Nesterenkonia flava. Next base: position 58,532 of record NZ_JAVKGT010000014.1, read on the forward strand.
ATGAGCTTCCCCTTCTTCCTGCGAAAGGTCTGATACCCATGAGCCCGAACTCCCACGACGCTCAAGCAGCGGAGCAGTACACAATTCTCGCCGTCTGCACCGGCAACATCTGCCGCTCACCCGCGATGGAGCGGCTGCTGGCGCATCTGCTGCGCGGGGAGGACGGTATCACCGTGATCTCCGCCGGCACCTACGCGCACGACGGCGAGGATATGCAGAAGCAGATGAAAGACCGCATCGCTGACTACGGGGCAGAGGTTGAGGACTTCGTCGCCGAGCAGGTGACACCGACCATGATCATCGAGTCCGACCTGGTGCTCGCGGCAACGCGTGTGCACGTCAACGACATGCTCGCCGAGGTTCCCGAGGCGGAGCCGAAGATCTTTACCCTCCGCGAGTTCGGTCGCATCCTGGAGGAGCTTGAACCCAAGAGCCTTCCGCAGGGGGACACGTCCGAGAAGCTGAAGGCGCTCACGGAGCTGGTCAGCGAGCGCCGCACGGACTCCGCCGAGGCAGGGGAGGAGGACGACGTCGTCGACCCCTATATGCTGCCTGACGACGTCTTTGACGAGTCATTCCGCCAGATCCGCGAACCGATTGAGGCACTGGGCCGGGTCCTGGGTCTGCGCAGCTAGGCCTTGAGGCGTGGTGGCGAGCGTGGCGGGGTGGCCCGGTCCGCGGAGCTACCTCACAGGCTCTCCAGCCCGAAGGTCCGCAGAACCAGGGGGAAGGCCAGGAACGCCACGGCGTCGAGCAGGAAATGTGCGATGACTAGCGGCATCACGCGCCCGTACCGGGTGTAGAGCCAGCCGAAGATCACGCCCATCGCAAGGTTCCCGATTCCGGGGCCGAACCCCTGGTACAGGTGGTAGGCCCCGCGCAACACCGCGGAGCCGAGGATGATGAGCCAGATGCTTACCCCCGGCCAGATGCGGCGGGCTCGGTCGAAGAGGTAGGCGATCATGATGACCTCTTCCAGCAACGAGTGCCGCACGGCGGCCAGCAGAAGCATGGGAGAGCTCCACCAGTACTGTGTGACCTCCGCTGGCACGATCTGTGCGGTGACTCCCAGGCTGCGACCGAGGAAGTAGATCACCAGCGTGCCCGCGCCGATGAGCACGAACAGGCCTGCGGCCAGTGCCCAGTCGCGCCCAGGACGGCGGAAGTCCAGCCCCCAGCGCCGAAAGGGATTGCCGCCGGTGTGCAGGATGAACAAGTAGAGCACCAGCGCCACCGGTACCAGAGCGAAGAGCGAGTCGAGCAGCTGGAAGAGGAAGTCGAAGCCCTCGCTGCGAGCGCGAGAGGTCTGGACCCGGGCTACCTGATCGGCGATAGGAGTCTCCACGGCGCGTTCCCACAGACGCAGTGCCGCGTAGACGGCTGATTGCCCGAGTGACAAGGCCAGCACTATGCCTAGTTCCCAGCCGTAGAACCGTCGCGAGCGGACTGTGGAGGCGGGGGAGAGGCCCCCAGGATCTGACGTCTGGCGACTCGACGAGAGTCGTGAGCTCGGCGGGGTGGCGTCGTCGGGAGTGTGTGTCACCCTCCCATTATTGGGTGTCCCTGCGATGCGCGTGGGGATCAGAACGACTGAGACCCTGCCCCCGCAGGAGCGGGAACAGGGCCTCAGGTCGTGAGGGAGGTCAGCGATCAGTGATCGTGGCCGTCCTCCTCGTCCTTCTTCTCGACCACGAGGGTCTCGGTGGTCAGGACCAGAGCGGCGATGGAGGCCGCGTTCTGCAGAGCAGAGCGGGTCACCTTCACCGGGTCGATCACACCAGCGGCGATCAGGTCGCCGTACTCGCCGGTCTTGGCGTTGAAGCCATGGTTGGGCTCCAGCTCAGCGACCTTGGAGGCGATCACGTAGCCGTCCTCGCCGGCGTTCTGAGCGATCCAGCGCAGCGGCTGAACCAGGGCGCGCTGGACGATGCCCACAGCAGCTGCGGCATCGCCGGAGAGTGCCTTGACCTCGGCGTCCTCCTCCAGCACGGAGAGGGCGTTAATGAGGGCGGTGCCGCCGCCGGCGACGATGCCCTCCTCCAGAGCTGCACGGGTGGAGGAGACAGCATCTTCGATGCGGTGCTTGCGCTCCTTCAGCTCCACCTCGGTGGCGGCGCCGACCTTGATGACGCCCACACCGCCGGCCAGCTTGGCCAGGCGCTCCTGCAGCTTCTCGCGGTCCCACTCGGAGTCGGTGGCCTCGACCTGGGACTTGATGAGCGCCACGCGAGCGTCCACGTCCTCCTTGGAGCCGGCGCCCTCGACGATGGTGGTCTCGTCCTTGGTCACGGTCACGCGACGGGCGGTGCCCAGCTCGTCCAGGCCGATCTGGTCCAGCTTCAGGCCCAGATCCTGGGTGACAACCTGTGCACCGGTCAGGGTGGCGATGTCCTCCAGCATGGCCTTGCGGCGATCGCCGAAGCCCGGGGCCTTCACGGCCACGGCCTGCAGCGTGCCGCGCAGCTTGTTCACCACGAGGGTGGAGAGAGCTTCGCCCTCGACGTCCTCGGCGATGATGAACAGCGGCTTCTTGGCCTGCAGGACCTTCTCCAGCACGGGCAGGAACTCTGCCATGTTAGAGATCTTGCCCTGGTGGATGAGGATCAGCGGATCCTCAAGCACGGCCTCCTGGCGCTCTGCGTCGGTGACGAAGTGCGGGGACAGGAAGCCCTTGTCGAACTGCATGCCCTCGGTGATCTCCAGCTCGGTGGAGGTGGTGGAACCCTCCTCGATGGTGATCACGCCGTCGGTGCCCACAGCGTCGAAGGCGCGGGCGATCAGCTCGCCGACCTCGTCGTTCTGGGCGGAGATGGCAGCGACGTTGGCGGTCTGCTGACCCTCCACGTCACGGGCGTTCTCGCGAAGACGGCGGGTGACTGCGGCGACGGCGGTCTCGATGCCGCGCTTGATCTCACCCGGAGCCGCACCGGCGGCCACGTTGCGCAGACCCTCCTTGACCAGGGCCTGGGCGAGCACGGTGGCGGTGGTGGTGCCGTCACCTGCGACGTCGTTGGTCTTGGTGGCGACCTCCTTGGCGAGCTGAGCGCCGAGGTTCTCGTAGGAGTCCTCGAGCTCGATCTCGCGGGCGATGGTCACACCGTCGTTGGTGATGGTGGGGGCGCCCCAGGACTTGTCGAGCACCACGTTGCGGCCCTTGGGGCCGAGGGTGACCTTAACTGTGTCGGCGAGCTTGTCGATGCCGGCCTCAAGAGCCTTGCGGGCGGCATCGTTGAACTCAAGCTGCTTTGCCATAGATGGTTGCTCCTTCTAAAGCCGAGTATTAAGTGGTTTACTTCTCGACCTTGGCGAGGACGTCGCGAGCGTTGAGCACCAGGTACTCCTCGCCGCCGACCTTGACCTCGGTGCCGCCGAACTTGGAGTAGATGACGACGTCGCCAGTGGCAACGTCAACCGGCAGGCGCTCACCGTTGTCGCTCACGCGACCCGGTCCGACGGCGACAACTTCGCCTTCCTGCGGCTTTTCCTTGGCGGTGTCCGGGATGACCAGGCCGGAAGCGGTGGTCTGCTCGGCCTCCAGGGGGCGGACAACAATACGATCCTCGAGGGGCTTGATGGAGACTGACACGTCAGCTCTCTCCTTTGCGTGATGGTGAATCTTCTCTTGGCAATGTTGCTCGCCTTGGGAGTGACCAACCGTCGTCGCGGGTGCCGGATGGTGCCCCTTCAGGCTTTAGCACACGGTGACGCCGAGTGCTAAAGAAAACTATATGACCGGTTTAGCACTCGATCAAGAAGAGTGCTAAACCGTGGGAAACACCCCAGGATTTGCCCTCCGGTGGAGCCCGAGCTTGAAGGCGATTCCGCTAGCGACGACGACGGCGAGTCCGAAGACCCAGCCCGAGGCCGCGAAGGCGTGGGTTCCTGAGAGCAGCACACCGATGGTGCAGCCCAGGCCGATCATCGCGCCCCAGCCCAGAAGGATGCCGCCCACCAGCGCTGTGGTGGAGTTCCAGGCGGTGGCGCGCTCGACGCGGATGCGCCGGCCGGGCAGCGCCGCGGCGAAGGAGGCCAGCACGATGCCGATGATGAGCCAGCCGTTAGTGGTGATGGTGTGGACCACCACCGCTACGCAGCCGGCCAGCCGTTCGTCGAGGCCCGGCATGAAGCCCGAGAGCATCCCAGCCTCGGTCATCCCGGTGCGGGTCAGGGAGGAGATCTGGCTCGTCACACCCAGGGGCTGGTCCTTGTAGTAGGCGAGTACTGCGAGCAGGCCGACGCCGGCGCCGGTGGCCAGGGCGGGCCAGCGTTTGAAGAAGATGACGCGGCGCAGCTCCTCGCCGTCGACCGCGCGGTCCCCGCGACCTGCCACCGGAGGGTTCCACCGCAGCAACCAGATGCCCAGCCCGATCAGGATGCCCAACTGCAGCACAATGGCCATGGTGTAACCGCCGCCTGCGGGAAGCCACGGCACCGGTGCCCCGGAGATGAATCCGGAGTACATGAAGTCCCAGGAGAGGAAGCCGGCGCCGAATCCCAGCACCACCCCGGCCAATGCGGGAATGGACCGCAGGTGTCCCTCGGGAAGCCGGTAGAGGTGTCCGGCAATGCAGCCTCCTGAGACCACCATGCCCAGCCCGAACGCCAGTCCGGCAACGACCAGCGCAATCGAGACCGGGGCGATGTGTGCGTCGGAGGGGATGGTGCCGCCGTCGGGGTTCGGGACACGGGTGGAGAAGATCACCGCATAGCCGATCATGCCCACCGCGATGGACACCAGGATCGAGTACATCCCGCGGGAGTTCCCCTTCTCGAAGAGGTCGCGGAAGATACAGAAGAAGCAGTAGCGCCCACGCTCGAAGAGAATGCCCAGTCCGGCACCGATGAGGAGCATGAAGGCGGCATTGGAGCCGCCCAGCCCCTCGCCCTGGGTCCAGCCCAGATATGCCGCGGTTCCCAGCAGGAGAGCGGCGACGCCGACGGCGATTGATGTGCGCACGGTGTCGGCACGGGTCCAGCCCAACTGGCGGTCGGCTTTGACTTCAACGGTCATAGATTCCTCTTCTTGAACGCACCGGAACCGGGCTCAGACGTTCCTGAGCCCGGTTCCGACTTTAGGTGTGATGGCCGCGGCCGCTGCACGCGGCCGAGAGCCGAGCGCGGCGTGTACGCGCCGGCGGGACTCGCACTGTCAGCTGCCGCCCCAGACGCCTCCGCGCTCGCCGGTGTTGTTCGCCACCGGAACGCCCACAGAGTTGCCCCACTCGGACCAGGAGCCGTCATAGACCTTGACGTCTTCGCCCAGAAGCTGGCTCAGTGCGTACCAGGTGTGGGAGGCGCGCTCACCGATGCGGCAGTAGGCGATCGTGCCTTTGGAGAAGTCCACACCGGCCTCCTCGTAGATGGCACGGATCTCGTCGGCCTCCTTGAAGGTGCCGTCCTCGTTGACGATCTCGCCCCAGGGCACGTTCACCGCGCCAGGGATGTGACCCCAGATGGAGGCGCCCTCGCCCTCGAAGATCTCGGCGTTGACGCCGACTTCGCCGTCGTACTCGTCTTGGAAGCGGATGTCGACCAGGTTGCGCTCGCCGACATTCTCGCCGTCGGCCTCGGCGTTCTGCTCGGCGATGGGCAGGACCTCGGTCTGCAGAGCGCGGATGTCCAGGTTCTGCGGCTTGGCCTCCCAGCTGCCTTCTGGAGCGCTCGGGACGTCTTCGACCAGCTCGCGGCCGTCGACCTCTTCCCACTTCTTGAGTCCGCCGTCGAGCAGGCGCACGTCCTCGGCGCCGTAGAGCTTGAAGACCCATGCGGCGTAGGCGGCGAACCAGTTGTTGTTGTCGCCGTAGATGACGATGGTGGTGTCATCGTTGATGCCCAGGCCCTGCGCCAGCGCGGTGAACTCCTCCTGGGAGATGAACTCGCGCGTATTGGGCTGGGTGAACTCCGTGGACCAGTTCACGTACTGGGCCTGGGGGATGTGCGCTTCGGAGTAGGGGGTCAGCTCAGAGCTGGCCAGTTCCTCGGAGACGTCCAGCAGCACGATGCCCTGCTCGTGCAGGTCGCCCTCGTCCAGCCGCTCGGCCAGCCACTCGGTGGTGACCAGCACGTTCTCCCGGCTCTCTTCCCCACCCTGGTGCACGTCGTCGAGTCCGCGATTCTCGCCGGCGACCTGTACGTCGGCCACCGTGGTGACGGTTTCACCAGCGGTGGCTCCCTCGCCGGCGCTGACGGAGGTCTCGGAGGCTCCATCGCCTCCGCCAACGGAATTGGCGACGACGCCGCCGCCGACGGCGGCCAGTGCGGCCACGGCCACGAAGGCCACGGCGAGCTTGCCCGAGCCGGACTTCTTCTGTGAGGTGCTCTCCGCCGAGGCGGTGCCCTCAGTGGTGTTGTTCTCGCTCATGGAGCGCCCTGCCTTTCGAGTGATTCGGGTGCTGGGCACCACTATGCCGAGAAATCTTCATGAACGCGAAGATAAGTTCATATTCGTTCATATTGGGTGATGCGGTTTACGGGCTGAAACCGGAATGGCCCTGCCCGTAGACTTGTTGGTGCTGTCTACCGCAACAGCTGCGATCCACTCAGAGAGGCACTGACCGTGAGCCACACCCATGCCGAAGGCCATGACCCTTTCGCCTTCGTCGGCCTGACCTATGACGACGTCCTGCTTCTGCCTGGGGAGACGGACGTCATCCCCTCCGAGGCAGACACCACCACGCGTCTGACCAAGAACATCACGCTGGCCTCTCCCGTGGTCTCGGCGGCGATGGACACGGTCACCGAGGCTCCCATGGCCGTGGCGCTGGCGCGGCTGGGCGGCATCGGCATCATCCACCGCAACCTCTCCATCGAGGAGCAGGCCAAGCAGGTGGACCAGGTCAAGCGCAGCGAATCCGGAATGATCACCGACCCGGTGACCATCTCCCCGGAGGCCAGCATCGAAGAGCTGGACCGTCTCTGCGCCCACTACCGCATCTCCGGGCTGCCGGTTGTCGACGAGTCCAACACGCTGCTGGGCATCATCACCAACCGCGACATTCGCTTCATCCCGGGCGAGGAGTACGCGACGACCAAGGTCGCGGACAAGATGACCCGCCAGCCGCTGATCACCGCGAAGGAGGGTATCTCCAACGATGAGGTGCTGCGCCTGTTCAGCGAGCACCGCGTGGAGAAGCTGCCCCTGGTCGACGACGCCGGCAAGCTCACCGGTCTCATCACCATCAAGGACTTCGACAAGGCCGACAAATACCCCCATGCCACCAAGGATGCCGACGGGCGCCTGCGCGTGGGTGCTGCGGTGGGATTCTTCGGGGAAGGCTTCGACCGGGCCATGGCGCTGGTGGAGGCCGGGGTCGATGTGCTCGTCGTGGACACCGCCAACGGCCATACGCGCGGCGTGCTGGAGATGATCGCCAAGCTCAAGGCCGAGCCCCGTGCTGCCGGCGTCGACGTCATCGGAGGCCAGGCGGCCACGCGTGCCGGCGCCCAGGCGCTGGTGGACGCCGGAGCCGATGCCATCAAGGTGGGCGTGGGCCCGGGCTCCATCTGCACCACCCGCGTCGTCGCCGGTGTGGGCGTTCCCCAGGTGACTGCGATCTACGAATCCGCCAAAGCCGCCATCCCGGCTGGTGTGCCCGTGATTGCCGACGGCGGCCTGCAGCATCCCGGCGACATTGGCAAGGCCCTGGTGGCCGGTGCTGACTCGGTCATGCTGGGCTCCCTGCTGGCCGGAGCCGCGGAGTCCCCGGGTGACCTGGTGTTCTACAACGGCAAGCAGTTCAAGGCCTACCGCGGCATGGGCTCCCTGGGCGCCATGCAGACCCGCGGTAAGAACACCTCCTACTCCAAGGACCGCTACTTCCAGGCGGACGTGCCCGATGATGAGAAGCTCATTCCCGAGGGCATCGAGGGCCAGGTCCCCTACCGTGGTCCCCTCTCCGCCGTGGTGCACCAGCTCACCGGCGGTCTGCGTCAGACCATGTTCTACGTGGGCGCCCACACCATCAGTGAGCTCAAGGCCAAAGGGCAGTTTGTGCGCATCACCTCCGCCGGTCTGAAGGAATCCCATCCCCATGATGTGATGATGACCGTCGAGGCGCCCAACTACCGCGGCAAGTGACTACTACCAAAGGAACAGTGTGAGCAACGAGATCCCCATCGGCCTGGCGAAGAACGGACGCCGCGCCTGGGCGCTGGACGACGTCGCCATCGTCCCCAACCGCCGTACCCGATCCCCCCAAGACGTCTCTCTGGAGTGGCAGATCGATGCCTACTCCTTCTCCATGCCGGTGATCGGTGCACCCATGGACTCGGTGATGTCCCCGGCCACCGCGATCGCGTTGGGCAAGCTGGGGGGACTGGGCGTGCTCAACCTTGAGGGACTGTGGACTCGCTACGAGAACCCGGAACCGGTGATCGAAGAGATTGTCGCCCTCGAAGCCAAGGAGATTTCGCCGGAGAACACCCGGCGTATGCAGGAGTTGTACGCCGAGCCCATCAAGCCCGAGCTGATCACCGCTCGCCTCGAGGAGATCCGGGAGGCCGGGGTGGTGGTCTCCGGCTCGCTGACTCCCCAGCGCACCCAGGAGTTCTACCGCACTGTGGTGGACGCAGGCGTCGACATGTTCGTCATCCGCGGCACCACCGTCTCGGCCGAGCACGTCACGCAGCAGGGCGACCCTCTGAACCTCAAAGAGTTCATCTACGAGCTCGATGTCCCGGTCATCGTCGGCGGGGCTGCCGGTTACACCCCGGCGCTGCACCTGATGCGCACCGGTGCGGCTGGTGTCCTGGTGGGCTTCGGCGGCGGGTCCGCCACCACCACGCGCCGGGCACTGGGGATCCGGGTGCCGATGGCCACCGCGATCTCTGACATCGCCGCTGCGCGTCGGGATTACCTGGACGAGTCCGGCGGACGCTATGTGCACGTCATAGCCGACGGAGGGCTCGGCAGCTCAGGGGACATTGTGAAGGCTCTGGCCATGGGCGCCGACGCTGTGATGCTCGGCTCCACTCTGGCTCGGGCCGAAGAGGCCCCTGGCCGGGGCTGGCACTGGGGTCTGGAAGCTGTGCACCCGGACTTCCCCCGCGGCCACCGAACCCGGGTCGGAACTGTGGCACCTCTGGAGGAGGTCCTCTGGGGTCCCGGCCACCACGCCGACGGGACCTCCAACCTCATGGGCGGGCTGCGCCACGCGATGGCCGCCACCGGCTACGTGGACCTGAAGTCGTTCCAGCGCGTGGACGCCACCGTCTCCCCGACGACTGGGGTCTGAAACCTTGCGGTGAAGCCGCCATAGGACTGAGCGCGCGTTGCTTGGGCAGTTCGAGTCACCGCAGAGGGCTAAATCGCGTGTGCCGAGCGATTCTCTGACCCCAACTGCATAAGCAATGACTTCGGCGGCAGAAGCAGAGCCGACACCGACGAACGTGGGGCCCGGAAGATGACTCTTCCGGGCCCCACGTGTGCTTCTCAGCGGAGAATTACTTCAGTGGCGGGTTCTCATAGCTGCTGACCGGCGTCGTCGGTCTTGTTGCGGCTGCGGTAGATCAGGTAGCTCCCTGCGCCCAGCAGCAGCAGGCCTGCCGCGCTGAGCCCGATGATGCCCGCGGGTCCTGTCAGAGCCAGCGGTCCCGTATCGGAGGCGGCCTCTGAGTTCTCCGCATCCGGTGCTGCTGTCTCATCAGCAGGTTCCTCGCCCGCGGGAGAGGGAGAGTTATCGCCGGGTGCGGGGGTCTCCTCCTCGGAGCCCTCCTGGGCGTCGTCCTCAGGCTGCGGGTCAGCGCCGCCCTCCTCCTGATCCTCCTCGCCGGGAACCGGGACGGAGTCGGGGATCGGGTAGATGCTGCGGTCGGTGTTGGTGTCATTCTCGTTCACGCCGGGCTGGCCGGGCTGAATGCCCTGACCGTCAGCGTCGACGCCGAAAGGTGACCAGCCGATGATCTCACCGGTCTCCTCATCCAGCACTGCCACCGCATAGATGCCGCTGTAGGTGATGTAGTCCGGGTCCAGCTCCGGCTCATCCAGAGTGACGCTCGGCTCGTAGAAGGTGGGGGTGCTGCCCAGGTGCAGAGCTTCTACTCGTTGGGTGGTGCCCTCAATCTCCACCTCAGCCGGCTCCGGGTAGACGAGCCAGAACGCGGCGTTCGCAACCGAGGCCAGCTGCTCGTGCTCGGCTTGCAGAGTGAAAAGCTCGCCGGGAACCAGGGTCAGATCATCGCTGTCGGTGCGGCTGACTACGCCGTAGCCGTCCTCGGTGAGGTCAGAGACAGTGACGGGGGTGTCGCGATCCACTGTGCCGACGTCGGGCTGCTGCTGAGCGGCATCAGCTGGAATCGGCCAGCTCGCCTCCCGGTAGTCACCGGCAATGTGGGGCGGGGTGGTGGCCTGGCTCCATGCGATGACCTCGCCGGCATCGTCGGTGATGGCAATCGCATAGTCGCCGGGCTGATCCACCTCTTCGGCGAGCGTTCCGAGGGTGAAATCCTCAGCGGCGATGGCGTTGGCCTCACCTTCTCCACCATCGGAGGGGGCAAAGCTGAACTCCCCGATGAGGATGCTGTCGTCACCTTCGGGCTGCAGGACCCAGACATCGTAGTCGTCGGGTCCGGCCAAGCTGGAGTCGAAGAAGACGCTGTAGTCGTGGGTGCCGATCGGAAGTTGATCGCCAAAGTCCCCGCCGAAGGGCAGGACGTTGGAGTAGGTGTCCTCGCTGAGGTTGTCAGCGGTGGGTGGGGCGTAGTCCGGGGAGGCGCCGGTGCCTGCCGTGGCATGGGCTGAGGTGGCTGCTGTCATTCCCAGGGCGGCAGCCATGATGGCGGCAGTGAGAGTGCGAGGGACGGGGGTGCGGTGGTCGGTGATGCTGCGCATGGATCCGCTCCTTCCATGAGGTCCGTGTTGGCGGTGGTGCGCTGTCACCGGTGCTAGCGCGGTTACTGCCGGCACCTGCTTCCACCGTAAAGTAGTTTGCGCTTGCAATGCAAGGTTTGCAAAAAGAAAGATTTGGTCACGATTCTGCTCGATGGAAAAGCAGGACATACGGACGGGGTCCGGCACGCTGTCATGCGTACCGGACCCCGCTTGTCAGACTGGCTCACTCAGCCAGTGCTGCCGCATGCTCAGTCGAGGAGCTCCTGCGCGCGCCGTCGCCGCTGGTGCACCAGCACGAGGCCGAGAAGCATCAGCACCATCGCCAGCGCGGCGATGCCCGCCGCAGTGGCGCCCGTGCTTGCCAACGGGGCACCGTCGGAAGTGGAACCGCCAGGTACCGCTGCCGGGTCGCTGGGGCCGGCGGAGGGCGCTGCATGAGCTGCCGGATCCAGCACGGTCAGCGGAGCTCCGCCGGTGATGCCCGAGGACTGACCGGTCACCGTCAGGGTGTGAAGGTGGAGGCGCCGATATGGTCGCCGGCGCCCACCAGCAGGGTGTTGGGGTTCTGTGCGCGGAAGTGATCCACGGTGCAGGCGAAGATCTCGGAGCCGGCAGTGTTGCCGTTGGCCTCCACACGGCCGTGGAAGTCGTTGGTGGAGAGGATCTGAAGTTCGACGACGTCGCTCGTCTCTTCAGCGTCCTCCAGGATCTCTTCATCCTGGGTGGACTCGTCCTCGGAGCCGGTGTTCTCTGCGTCGGTGTCCTCCGAAGCCGAGTTCTCCCCGGCCTGGTCTTCGGCACCCTCTGCCGCGCCATCTTCCACGCCGTCGGCGGTGTCATTCACCTCCTCTTCGGAGGTGTCGGCGGAGTCGATGTCCTCCGGAGTGTCCACGGTGTTGGCGGCGGCGGCAGGCATGCCGGCCAGCAGGGCAGCGGTGATGCCGACGGCGGTCAGGGTCAGACCACGTCGATTTTTGGGCTCGGCGGGTTCAGGCAGTCCGGTCATGGGTGTCCTCAGCGAGAGTGCGAACAGTACGATGCGGCGTGAGAGGAACGCGAGCAGGATCTAAACAGTCCTGGGTGAGCGTTCGGCGACCGGAATATGAACGACAGGGTGGGGCTGCGGCCGGTGCGCGGCTGAGATTCAGGGACTGCGCTGTTGCGACGGCTGTTAACGAGGAAAGGCTTCCAGGGTTATAGGCCATAAATGTGTTGCTGAGTAGGCCTGCTTCCCAGTGCTGGGGCG
>NZ_JAVKGT010000015.1:0-67497 GCF_031432335.1 Nesterenkonia flava
GCCCCAGCACTGGGAAGCAGGCCTACTCAGCAACACATTTATGGCCTATAACCCCCAAGCAGCGCCGCGTCAGGTTGAGAGATCACGAACTCATCACGATCTGGCCTGTCGGCCTCGGATGTTCGTGTCGGAATGAAAGACTGATGCCAGAAGAGGGCAGCACAGTCTGCGATGCGGTGTCCTGCGGTAGTGGCACTGGGACGCGACTGTCCTGCCCTCTTCCTAATTCCTCACTCCAGGTCAGCCGCTCGAGCAGCGTTCAACTAAAGGTTCAACGCTGCTCTGGCCGCCGCCTTTTGCCCTGTCTAGAGTGGTGTCGACTGACGGCGCTTCCTGCTGACCGCTTCCCATCGTGAGAAGCAGGAGTGCTGCTTCCCCTCAGTTGATCATCGGCGCCTTGACACGCCGTCCACCAGCCTGCCGGGGCTCCCATCCCCGGGAAGCATCTGTGCTGGAGGGCGGTCTGACGGGCGCCACATGGAGCCGTTCACCACGGACGACTAGTGAGGAAGCAGTACTGTGCCCAAAAAGCTTTCACCAGCGGTTGCCAGCACTCTGGCGGTCGGACTGGCCCTGCCCCTGAGCGGCGCCGGGGAGGCCCCCGCCCAGGCAAGCACTCTGCCGGCGACGCCTTCGAGCGATGCCAGCGCCACCCCGCAGGCCCCGCATCTGCTGGAAGGTGTGGAGCTGAGCACCACTCAGGCTGAGCAGCAGGAGCAGCGCTACCGGGTTACCACACCGCTGAACGTCCGCAGCGGTCCCGGGATTGAGCACGGCATCATCCAAGGAATGCCCGAAGGTGAGGAGATCACTGTGACGGCAACTGACGGCGATTGGGTCCAGCACCGCCGCAACGGTGAGTTGGGCTGGTCCCACAGCGCCTATCTGGAGCCCGTTGAGACCACCGGCACATCAGCCCAGTCCCAGGAGCTCACCGCGCCCCTGCGGGTGGAAGGCGTGTGGCTGCGTGCCCGCTCCGGCCCTGGCCTGGAGCACCCCATGCTGCGTGTCCTGGATCCCGGCACCGAGATTGTGCCCACGGGCCGACAGGGCGAATGGGTCAGCTTCCTCTCCGAGGGGCGCACCCTGTGGGCGCACTCCCACCACCTCCAGCTTGTGGAGAGCGACGACGACGGCACTGCAGAGACCCCTGAAGCCGCCGACTCCGAGCAGACCTACACCGTCACTGACGTGCATCTGCGGGTCCGCAGCGGCGCGGGCACCCAGCACCCCGTGCTCGGTGTCCTGGATCCGGGTACTGAGGTGACCGTGACCGGGCACAGCGGGGACTGGGCCAGCATGACCTTTGCCGGCACCACCGGCTGGGTGCACTCGGCCTATCTGGAGGCCGTAGAGGCAGACCCCACCACCGCCACGACCACGGTGTGGCAGAACTTCCGCACAGGTCCCAGCACGGACCACGCCGTGATACGCGGCATTGCCCCGGGCCGGACCCTGGAACTGACCGGAGAGGTGCGCAGCGGCTGGCACCAGGTCAGCATCGACGGGCAGACCGGATGGATGGCCAGCGCCTACTTGAACTTCACCGGCGAGTCCGTCGCAGCTCCCGCAGCCCCGGCACCGAGCCCGTCGGTCGAGGCTCCCTCGGCGCCCGCGTCCGCCGCCGCCCCGGCTGAGCGCCAGAGTGCTCCTGCGCCGCAGCGCGCCGAGCGGAACAGCGCGGATGAGTCCCCTGCACCGCGTGCCACGCAGGACTCCGCCCCGTCCGCGCCCTCAGCGTCACCGCGTCCTGCTGCACCCACCACGAGCGGCCCGGCTCCGCGTTCGACCGCCGAGCCCACCCGGGAATCAACCCCCGCGCCTGCGCCGACCGCGACGCCGACCCCGACCCCGAGCCCCACCCCGTCCCCGAGCCCGGTTTCGGCCCCGAGCGCAGAATCTCCGGCGGAGGCACAGCCGGAACCCGCTGCCAGCCCGACGCCGTCGCCAAGCCGGTCGGCGAGCTCAACGCCGCGACCCAGCTCATCCCCGAGCCCGAGCGCCAGCCCAAGCTCGACCCCCAGCTCCACTCCGAGTCCGCGCCCGGCCTCCTCCACACCGGCCCCTTCGGCATCACCGACGCAGACTCCCAGCCAGCGCCCCAGCAGCACCCCCGCTGCTCCTGCCACGCCGACGCCGTCCACCCCAGCGCCGTCGACACCAGCTCCGAGCACACCTGCCCCGAGCACGCCGGCTCCCTCGACACCCGCGCCTTCCACCCAGACCCCGACGACGCCGGCTCCCTCGACACCCGCGCCCAGCGCTTCGCCGTCGACCACGCCGGCAGACTCTGGTCCCACCCAGCAGACCGGAAACCGCGGCCCCACCACGGGGATGCACGCCCAGAGCGCACACGGCCCCTATAGCCAGGTATGGGATCACCTGGCTCAATGCGAGTCTTCCGGCAACTGGTCGACCAACACCGGTAACGGCTACTACGGCGGCCTGCAGTTCTCCCTGTCGTCCTGGCGGGCCGTGGGTGGCTCCGGCTACCCGCACCAGGCGTCCAAGGAAGAGCAGATCAACCGTGCCTACGCGCTGTGGCAGCAGGGCGGCTGGAACCACTGGCCCTCCTGCTCGGCGTCACACAGCCTGCAAGGCAATCCTGGCGGCTACGGAGAGAGCTACTTCGCGGTGCACAGCACCGGGGCCAACGCCTCCACCATCTCTCTGCAGTCGAGCTCGTCGACCAACGCCCGGATCTCCGGCAGCGCCGATGACGACGTGCAGACGTGGCGGGCTACCTACAGCGTTCCGCTGCGGGAGGAGCCCAGCACCTCCAGCGAGAAGCTGCGCCAGGTTCCGCGCAACACCACGCTGCGGGCACTGGAGCAGCGCGGCGAATGGCTCAGGGCAGAGTACGACCACGACGGCGAAACCGTCACCGGGTGGGTCAACACCGGCTTCATCAGCCAGGCCTGACCGGCGCTGCTCAGCGGCTGACTGCTCAGCAGCCCAGAGACACAGAGGCTGTTTCCGCAGAGTCCCTCACAGGGACGGGCGGAACAGCCTCTGTGCCTTTTTCGGCAGCGTCTCTGACTCGGCGGTCGTCAGGGAGCCGCCGTGGCGATGGGACTACTGGAAGCGCGCGGTGACGGCGTCCCCGTGGGCCGGCAGGCCCTCGGCCTGGGCCAGGGTCTCCACGTAGGGCGCCACCAGCTGCAGTCCCTCGCGGCCGTAGTGGATCACCTGCTGGGAGCGCAGGAAGCTGGTCACGTTCAGGCCCGAGGAGTAGGCCGCCGCTCCGCCGGTGGGCAGCACGTGGTTGGAGCCGGCGCAGTAGTCGCCCAGGGAGACCGGCGTGTAGGAGCCGAGGAAGATCGCACCCGCGTTGTGGATGCGATCGGCAAGGGCGAGGTCGTCGCCGGTGATGATCTCCAGGTGCTCGGCCCCGTAGGCATTGGCGATCTCCACGCACGTGTCGATTGAATCCACCACGAGCACCGCAGACTGCGGGCCGCTCAGCGAGGCCTTCACTCGCTCGGCGTGCCGGGTGCGCTGAGCCTGCTCGGCGACCTGGGTCTGCACGGCCTGGGCCAGCGCCATGGAATCGGTGACCAGCACCGAGGCCGCCAGCTCGTCGTGCTCCGCCTGGGAGATGAGGTCTGCCGCCACCAGATTGGCCGGAGCGGTCTCATCGGCCAGGATCATGATCTCCGTGGGGCCCGCCTCGGCGTCGATGCCGACCACACCCTGAACCGCCCGCTTCGCGGTGGCCACAAAGATATTGCCCGGACCCGTGATCAGGGAGACGGGCGGGCACACCAGCTCACCGGCGTCGTCGCGCGCGCCGTAGGCCAGCATCGCCACCGCCTGTGCTCCGCCGGCGGCGTAGACCTCATCGACACCAAGCAGTGCTGCGGCCGCCAGAATCGTCGGATGAGGCCACCCGCCGAAGTTCTTCTGCGGCGGGGAGGTGATGGCCAGGGACTCCACACCGGCCACCTGCGCCGGTACCACGTTCATCACCACGGAGGAGGGATAGACGGCCTGGCCGCCGGGGACATAGAGTCCCACACGCTGGATGGGAACCCACCGATTGGTGATGCGGGCGTCCGGGCCGGGGGAGACCATGGAGCCGGCGGGCAGCTGCGCCGCGTGCACCTCCCGCGCCCTGGAGATCAGGGTCTCCAACGACTCCCGAATCTGGGGGTCCAGGGTCTCCAAGGCCTGCTGGAGCACCTCGGAGGGCACCCGCAGAGACCCGGGGCGGACGCCGTCGAACCTCTCGGAGAACTCCAGCACCGCCTCAGTGCCACGCTCACGCACCTCGTGCAGAATCGGCATCACCGCGTCCACGGTGGCCGTGACGCTCTGATCGGCACGGGGCAGGACTTCGGCCGCATTGACGGGGCGGCCGCGCAGGTCGACGAGGCTGAGCATTCTTCTCCTAGCAGCAGAGGCAACTGATCGGGCCCATTCTCCCCTCTCAGGCCCGCTGGCGGGAAATACCAGCAAATTTTGAGAGTAGTCCCGCTCCCGCTGGCCGTGTCATCATCGTGTGCATGCTCTTCCCCCATGGTCTTTCTGCTGCCTTCACCGCGCCCCTGTCACTGGTCTCCGCGGAGGAGGAGACACTCTATGACGAGGACGCCGCGCAGCAGAATCCAGCCGATGACATCACCAGTGAGGTCGAAGGCCACGTTCCGGAGGAGTTCGAGCAGATCGTCTCCAGCGCGGGCCCCTACATGGGCCTGCTCATCGGCGTCGGCATCTCTGCGGCCCTGGCGCTGGCGGTGACCTTTGCCGCCTCCACCATCCTGAAGCAAATCTTCCGGCGGGCCGCCGAGGTCAAGCGAGCGGTCAATCGCACGCGCCTGCCGATGTTTCTCATCCTCCTGTTCGCCGGTTCGGCGTTGAGCGTCAACTACGCGGCAGATCCCGACCTGTGGTGGCGCTCGCCGCTGTACGTGGGTCTGCTGATCGCCGTCATCGTCTGCGTAGCCTGGTGGGCGCTGCGCGTGGTGAAAATCGTGGAGGCCATCATCCTCTCCAAGTACATCGGAGAGGGGGAGCCAGATATCGAGGACCGCCGCGGGCGGCGCGTGCAGACCCAGGTCAACCTCATCGGACGCATCCTGGCCGCCGTCATCATCACCCTGGCCGTCGCGGCGGTCCTGCTGCTCAACGAGGACGTTCGGGGCCTGGGCGCCGGTCTGCTCGCCTCCGCTGGCGTGGTCTCCGTGGTGGCCGGTCTGGCAATGCAGTCCACACTTGCCAACGTGATCGCCGGCATCCAGCTGGCTTTCACCGACTCCATCCGAGTCGGCGACGTGGTGGTGATTGAGGATAACTTCGGGACCGTGGAAGAGATCACGCTCTCTGCCGTGGTGCTGAAGTCCTGGGACGGCCGCCGGTTTATCTACCCCAGCGCGCACTTTGTGGCGACCCCCTTTGAGAACTGGACCCGTGTGGGCACCGAGCTGCTGGGCACCGTAGAGCTCGACGTCGACTGGCGGGTGCCCATGGATGCGCTGCGCGGGCGACTGAAGCGACTGCTGGAGTCCAGCGACCTCTGGGACGGGGATACCTACAGCCTGCAGGTGACCGACGCCGTCGATGGGCACGTCAAAGCCCGCGTGGTGGTCTCCGCACGCAACTCCGGAGAGCTCTGGGACCTGCGATGCCTAATCCGCGAGGACCTGGTGAACTACCTGCGGGCCGAGCATCCCTATGCGGTCATGACCCAGCGCATGCTCATCACCAACGAAGACGCCCTGGGCGGGAAGCCCGAGTCGGTGGCCACCGGCCAGTTCGGCGCGGTGGACGCCGAGACCGGCACCGCCGAATATCCCGTCACCGACTCCGCCGAGGATGCATCCCTGTTCACCGGGTCGATCGCCGCAGTGGAGCGCAACCGCGACTTCGCCGGCCCCGGAGAGGAGGCCTACCGGGAACGCCGCGAGCGGCAGGAGGAGAACGAGGGAGCCCAGACCGCCGAGCTGCGGGAGGAGGACCGCAAACACTAAAACGTCGCCGTCGTCGCGCCCCCAGAATGCCCCGGGCGGGGAGGTGCCTCACCTTCAGGAGATAACAACTCGCCAACAGTTCGGCCCAGAAGGGTCTCTGAGCGGGACTTCACCCGGTGGATGCCACTACCGTGGGGGAGGCCCAAAAGTGACCCAGACACCGTCAGACTGCCCAACCCAGACACTGACCACACAGCCCCAGGTGATGCTCATGGACTCGCAGAGATCGGATGCCCGCAGTGCGCGCGGCCGCCGCGCAGTCTCGTGGCGCACCCTTGCGCGGACCTCCCCCGCGCTGGCGGCGCTGCTGCTGGTGCTCTCCTGCGGTCAGCACTCCCCGGATGAGCCAGAGGCTCCGGACGGGGCCCCAGAGGCGAGCACCGTCGAAGACGCGCCCGCCACCGGTGAGGCCGAATCCCGCAGCACCGCAGCGGATACGCCGCCTCCGCCGGATGAGTCGGGCCCGGAGGATTCCTCGGCCGCTCAGGGCGCAGAATCGCCCACTGAAGAGGAGACGGAGCCCCCGTCTGCGGACGCTATGACGCAGAGCTCCCAGGAGGAAGCCGCCGAGGGCGAGGAGACCGAGGGTGCGCCTGAGGAGCAGAGCGCACAGACCCCGGAGCCTCTGGATGCCAGCGAGTTCGGTCTCGAGGCCCAGCAGTCTGACGGATTTCCCGAACCGCTGAGCCCTGTGCCCGACGACGCCGAGCTCCTCCTGCAGGACGTGCGGGTGGGACTCCACGAGGGCTATGACCGGATCGTGTTCGACCACGCCGGCGAAGGCGCCCCGGGGTGGTACGCAGAATACGTCGAGGAGGCCGTGGAACCAGGTTCCGGCTTCCCCCTGGACGTCGACGGCGGAGCCATTCTCTACCTCGGAGCGGTGGGGCTTGCCCCCGGCAACGCCGGGGCCGAACAGGGGCACCTCGAGCTGGAGGCCCTGCATGACGATCAGGGCACCGTCTTCACCGATGTCCGGACCACCTTTGTCCACCACGGAGCGGCCAGCTACTACATCGGACTCGATGAGGCCCGAGAATTCCGAGTGAGCGTCTGGGAGGCCGAGGACGGCACCCGGCTCATCGTGGACGTGCTGCGCTGACCGTTCCGGTATCAGTGCGTTCGGTCTCTTCAGAGTTCTCCGAGCCGTCCTCAGCAATGGTCAGTTCGCCGGGCTGATCACCCTGTCCAGGGACGCCCATCCCGCGATCAACCGCCCAGTGCACCACCGAGTCGGGGATGAACTTCAGTGAGGCGGTGAGCGCCTGATACGTGCGGGAGGGGACGCTCACTGCCGCGCCCTGAGCGTTGGCGGTGAGCCCCTGGCGCACCACGTCCTCCGGGTCCAGCCACATCCAGCGTTTGGCACCGGAGACCCGAATGCCTGAGCGCGAGTGGAACTCGGTGCGGACCAGACCAGGACAGAGGGCGGTGACTGTGACGCCGTCGGACTTCAGCTGCTGGTGCAGGGCTTTGGAGAACGTGATCACCCAGGACTTGGCCGCTGAGTAGGTGCCCGTGGGCGTGTATCCGGCGACCGACGCCACGTTGATGATGCGACCAGCACGACGGCGCACCATAGACCGTGCCGCGGTGTGGGTCAGCTCCATGGTGGTCTGCACGTGCAGGCGCAGCAGGGTCCGCTCGTCCTCGAGCTCCGAGTCCAGGAAGTCTGTGGCCAACCCGTGGCCGGCGTTATTGACCAGCAGATGCACCGGATGGGTGTCATCGGCAAGGCGCTCCTGCACCGCCCCCACACCGTCATCGGTGCTGAGGTCCGCCACGATCACCTCGGTGCGGATTCCGTACTGGGAGGACAGCGACTCGGCCTGGGCCTGCAGCCTCTCCTCGGTGCGTGCGGCCAGCACCAGGTCATAGCCCTGTGCGGCGAGCTGACGGGCGAACGCGGCGCCCAGTCCTGCAGTGGAACCTGTGACAACAGCAGTGTGTGAGCCCATAGACATATCCTAGAGTTCCCGAGCGCGGTTCCGGCGCGGATTTGTTCAGCCCACGCCCAGTGAGACGTGGCACACACTGCGGACCGAGGAGGACGGCGCCGGCGCAGGAGGAGGTTTCCGCATCAGCGGGTGATGAAGGAGAGAGCAATGCGGTGGAGCAGACGCAGCGACTGGGGTCCGGCGCGGCTAGGTGCCGACGAGTGGGCGCCTCTGCAGGCGCAGATCTCCGCGGCCGATCTCGATGCAGTGGAGGAGACCCTCGAAGAGCTGACCGGGTTCATGGACCCCTTCCGCGAAGACGTGGCAGGTGCGCCCATGGTGGGAGTGACCGACGGGCAGCTGGCCGTGGTCTCTGAACGCACTCAGGACACCTGGGGCCGCCCAGTACTGGAGGTGACTTTGTACGCCGGCGGGCCGGTGGGACACAGCAGCCCCGACGCGTTCGAGCGGCTCGCCTCTGCCGCCTCAGCGCTGGTGGATCACCTGCAGGCTGAAGGTGTGGCCGTTGACGGTATCCGCTGGCAGGAGAAGCCCTATATCAAACGGCCCTTCTGAGACCGTCCTCCGCCGTGCTGATGCGCCTTAAAGCTCGCCCAGGCTGCGCAGATGCTCCAGCTGGGCCGCGGCGATCTGGTGGGTGATGTGCGGATGGATGGGGGAGCGCCCGGCATACATCAGCTCTGCCAGTTGCTCCGGACTCAGGTCCTGGCCGTGTTCGGCCACCAGCTCCCGGACCCGGTCCAGGCGGCTGTGCCGGTGTTCCAGATACCGCTGCACCACCGGTCCCAGCTGCTCGTGGGCGGGTCCGTGGGCCGGCAGCATGCGTGCCTGGGCGTAGTCCATCAGACGCTCCAGGGTCTGCAGATACTCCGTCAGCGTTCCGTCGGGGAAGTCGACCATGGTGGTCCCGCGGCCCAGGACTGTGTCTCCGGTGAGCAGCGCGTTCTCCTCGGGAATCCACAGGCACACCGAGTCCCCGGTGTGCCCCGGGGTGTGGAGCACCTCGATGCTCAGCCCACCGGCCAGGATCTTTTCACCCTCGGCCAGGGGCAGCACGATCCCCTGTCCGCCAGCCACGCACTGATCCGGATCGAATCCACGCACCGGGGCACCGGTGCGAGCACTGAGCGCCTTGGCCGCCCCGGTGTGGTCTCCATGCCGATGGGTCACCAGAATCTCCGCCACCGACCGGTCTCCCACAGACTCCAGCACCGCGTGCAGGTGCTCCTTATGCCCGTCTGGCCCCGGGTCGACGACGACGACCTCAGCCTGATCCGGGCGCCCCAGAAGATAGGTGTTGGTGCCTTCTAGTGTCATGGGGGAGGGGTTGTCGCAGGTCAGAACCTGAATCGCCGTCGTCGTGCTCACCGTCAGCCCTGTCCTCTCGTGCTTAAAGGGCCAGTCCCGGCCCGCTTGTCCTCTACCGTACCGATAGCCTCGAAGTATCCCGGCGCTCCGAGGCGGGATGACGGCAGCCGTCCAGTCACTTTTCAGGCGGACCCCGATACGCTGGGGGTATGGGAGAACCGCAGAAGACCGCTGAGACCGAGTACTCCACCAAGGGCGCCTACGTCACAGGTGAGGAGTTCACCCGCGACACCAACTACATCGAGGACCGTGTGGTCGCCGACGTCGACGCCGTCACCGCAGCTCCGCGCGAAGAGTCCTCCTCGATCGGTGATCCCCGGGCGCGGGGGCTGACCGAGAACGCCGAAGCCTGGCCTGTGGAGCCGGGGCGCTACCGGCTGGTGGCCGCGAGGGCCTGCCCTTGGGCGCACCGCTCGATCATCATTCGGCGGCTGCTCGGTCTGGAGGAGGCCATCTCCCTGGCGACTCCGGGCCCCGTGCACGATGCCCGCTCCTGGACCTTCGACCTCACCGACGACGGGCGGGACCCGGTGCTGGGCACCGAGCGGCTGCAGGAGAACTACTTTGCCCGCTTCCCTGATTACCCGCGCGGCATCACGGTGCCGGCGCTGGTGGATGTGCCTTCCGGCGGGGTGGTCACCAACAACTACCCGCAGCTGACCCTGGACCTCTCCACGCAGTGGAAGGAGCACCACCGTCAGGGGGCGCCCGACCTGCTGCCCGAGGACCTCGTCGATGACATGCTGCCGGTGATCAAACGGATCTTCACCGAGGTCAACAACGGGGTCTACCGTGCGGGCTTCGCCGGATCGCAGAAGGCCTATGAGGAGGCCTATGACCGGCTGTTCACCGCTCTGGACTGGCTGGAGGAGCGGCTGGCGGACCGTCGGTACCTGATGGGAGACACCATCACCGAGGCCGATGTCCGGCTGTTCACGACGCTCGTCCGTTTCGACGCTGTGTACCACGGGCACTTCAAGTGCAACCGCAATAAGCTCACCGAGATGCCGAACCTGTGGGGCTATGCACGGGACCTGTTCCAGACCCCCGGGTTTGGTGACACCGTGGACTTTGATCAGATCAAGGCGCACTACTACGTGGTGCACGAGGACATCAATCCCACCCAGGTGGTGCCGGTGGGCCCCGATCTGCAGAACTGGCTCAGTGACCACGGTCGTGAGAAGCTCGGCGGCTCACCGTTCGGCGAAGGCACCGCGCCGGGGCCGGTGGCTCCCGAGGAGCGGCCCCCGGGGGCGAATCCGCTCTACTGAGTTCTCCCTGCGCCGGGCGCCTGTGCCCGCCTCTCCACGAGGTGGGCCGGCGTCGGGAACTTTTGCCTGCCCCAATACCGCCGGGGGTAGGGTGGTGATATGTCCGCACATGATGAGCTCCACGGTCCTTTCGAGAAGCGCTATGTCGCCCTTGGTGACTCATTCACCGAAGGGGTCGGGGACATCGACCCCTCCAGCCCCAATGGCGTGCGCGGCTGGGCAGACCGGGTGGCCGGTCAGCTGATCTCCAATGAGCCTGGATGGGGTTATGCGAATCTGGCCATCCGCGGCAAGAAGCTCCAGCAGGTGCTCGATGAGCAGCTCGACGCAGCCCTAGCGCTGAAGCCGACGCTGGTCACTCTGTATGCGGGTGGCAATGACATTCTGCGTCCGGTGGTCAACATCGACGGACTCATGGAGCGCTACCGCCACGCGGTGGAGAAGCTCGCCGGAACCGGGGCTCGCGTGCTGCTCTTCACGGGGTTCGACTCCGGCAAGGCCCCGATGTTCCGCGTGACCCGGGGCCGTACCGCCATCTACAACGAGCACGTGCGCAAGATCGCCGATGACTTTGGGGCGGACCTGGTGGATTTCTGGCACATGCGGCAGTTCCAGGACTGGCGTTACTGGGACGTCGACCGCATGCATCTGGGCATTGAGGGACATATCCAGATGGCTAAGGAAGTGCTGGCGGTGCTCGGCCAGAAGGACGAGATCGATCCGCCGGAGCTGGAGGAGCCCCAGGTCTCCTCGCTTCCCGAGCGTCTTCTGGGCGAGGTGACCTGGACCCGTGATCATCTGTACCCGTGGGTGAAGCGCCGGGTGACCCGGACCTCCTCCGGAGATGACCTCGCTCCCAAGTACCCCAAGCTGACCAGCCGCATCTGGTGAACCCCGCAGGCGCGCGGGGCGTGAGTCCGGCGTTTCGGCGCGTGTGGCACTAGCCCCATTCTTCGGCCGAGAGGCGCTAACCCAGCACTGCCGCCACGGCCTCCCTCCAGATGCCCACCGCGTCACTGATCTGGTCTTCGGTGACCACCAGTGCGGGAATGAACCGCACGACCTCCCCCCATGCGCCGCATGTGAGCAGCAGGAGTCCCCGGCGGGCCGCCTCTTGCTGCACGGCAGAGGCTGTGGCGCCGTCAGGCGTGCCGTTCTCATCCCGGAACTCGTTGCCGACCATGAGTCCCAGGCCGCGCACATCAGTGATCTGCGGGTACTGTGCCGCCACCTCGCGCAGTCCGCTCCGCAGCTGCTCCCCCCGCCGCTGGGAGTTCTCGACGAGTTGCTCATCCCTGATGACTCCCAGGGTGGCTACGGCTGCGGCGCACGCCACGGCGTTGGCGCCATAGGTGCCGCCCTGCGAGCCCGGCCAGGCCTTCGCCATGAGCTCCGAGGACGCGGCAATGCCCGAGATGGGGAAACCGGAGGCGATTCCTTTGGCGAACATCATGACGTCGGGCGTCACCCCGAAATGCTCCTGGCCCCAAAAGCGCCCCGTCCTGCCGAATCCTGTCTGAACCTCATCGATGATCAGCAGAATCCCGTGCCGTGCGGCGCGTTCGCGCAGTCCTTCAAAGAACCGTGCGGTGCCGGGGATGTAGCCTCCCTCACCGAGCACGGGCTCGACGAGGAATGCGGCCGTATCCGCCGGGTTGGACTGGGTCTGCAGCACGTAGTTCAGCTCAGAGAGGGCAAAGTCGGTGGCCTGCTCCTCGCTCCAGCCGTAGTGCGGAGCATTGGGGAAGGGGGAGACCACCACCCCGCTCATCAGCGGGCTGAACCCGGCCCGGAATTTAGTGCCGGAGGTGGTCATGGAGGCTGCGGCCACTGTGCGGCCGTGGAAGCCGCCCTGGAAGACCACGATATTGGGCCGGCCCGTGGCCTGACGGGCCAGACGAAGGGCTGCCTCGGCCGCCTCCGAACCCGAATTGGAGAAGAACAGGGAGTTCAGACCCGTGGGCAGCGCGGAGGTGAGTTCCTGAATCAGCTCCTGCAGGGGCTGGTGCATCACCGTGGTGTATTGACCGTGGATCAGGCGCCCCACCTGGGCCTGGGCCGCCTCCACCACTTTGGGGTGGCAGTGTCCGGTGGAGGTGACGCCGATGCCGGCGGTGAAGTCGAGGTGACGGGTGCCGGCGTCGTCGTAGAGGTAGATGCCCTCCCCGTGGGTAGCGACAACTGGGGTGGCCTGCTTCAGAATGGGAGACAGCTGAGCCATGAACGTCCTCACGTTGGATTGTTGACAATCTACGGTCTGGACTAGGCTACAAGCTGAGAACCCGGCCGTCACCTCTTCATGCACAACCCCCGAGCGCAGGAGACCCACGATGACTATCCCCGCCAGTCGCGAAGCTGACCTGATTGCGGCAGTGCCCAAGCAGCTTTTCATCAACGGACAGTGGCGCGACGCCCGGGGTGGGCGCACGCTCGACGTCGTCGATCCCTCCACCGGCAGCGTGCTCACCCAGGTGGCTGATGCCGGAATCGACGACGGATGGGATGCCCTGCGCGCCGCTGAGGCGGCTCAGCCCGGGTTCGCCGCGGTGCCCCCCAGGGAGCGGGCGAACATGCTGATGCGTGCCTTCGATCTGATGCACGAGCGCAAGGATGACCTGGCCCTGCTGATGACGCTGGAGATGGGCAAGCCCCTGGCGGAAGCCTATGGTGAGGTCAACTATGCCGCGGAGTTCTTCCGGCACTTTGCCGAGGAAGCCACCCGCATCCGCGGCAACTACCAGACCGCCCCCACAGGCAACGCCCGGTTCCTGATCGCCAAGCAGCCGGTGGGCCCCTCGCTGCTCATCACCCCGTGGAACTTTCCCCTGGCCATGGGGACGCGCAAGATCGGACCGGCGCTGGCTGCCGGCTGCACCAGCGTGCTCAAGCCTGCGGAACTGACCCCGCTGTCGATGCTCGCCCTGGCGGACATTCTGCGCGAGGCGGGAGTGCCGGACGGAGTGGTCAACATCGTGGTGACCTCCACTGCCGGGGACGTGATGGAGCCGCTCATCCGCTCCGGCATCGCGAGGAAGCTGTCCTTCACGGGGTCCACCGCGGTAGGCAAGAAGCTGCTGGAGCAGTGCGCCGAGCACGTCATGCGCACCTCCATGGAGCTAGGCGGCAATGCGGCACTGGTCGTGTTCGAGGATGCCGACCTGGATAAAGCCGTGGACGGTGCCCTGATGGCGAAGATGCGCAATTCCGGGGAGGCCTGCACCGCGGCGAACCGGATCTTTGTGCAGCGGTCGGTGGCCGAGGAGTTCTCACGCCGTCTGGCCCAGAAGATGGGGGAGTACCGGGTCGGCCGCGGCGTGGAGGAAGGCGTGCAGGTGGGCCCCCTGATCAACGCCACACAGCGCGAGAAGGTCCAGGAGCTGGTCGACGACGCCGTCCGCTCCGGTGCCACAGTGCTGCTGGGCGGGGAGCCCGCCGCCGGTGAGGGCTACTTCTATCCGCCGACTGTCCTGACCGATATCCCGGAGCAGGCCCGGCTGCGCCGCGAAGAGATCTTCGGCCCCGTGGCGCCGGTGACGCCTTTCGACACCGAAGAGGAAGCGATCACCGCGGTCAACGACACCGAGTACGGGCTCACCAACTACGTGTTCACCCAGGACCTGAACCGTGCGCTGCGCGTGGCCGAAGCGGTGGAGTCCGGCATGGTGGGCATCAACCAGGGTGTGGTCTCGAACCCGGCCGCTCCCTTCGGCGGCATCAAGGCCTCAGGCCTGGGTCGCGAGGGAGGCGAGACCGGGATCGAGGAGTTCCTGGAGACCAAATACATCGGGATCGCCCTGGAGTAGGGCTGGCCCTGCCAGAGCCTCGTTCGGTGATGGATTTGGACGGTATTTCCCGCCCCTAGTGGGCCAAACTGGTGTCAGAATCCATCACCGAACGCGGGTGGGACTCAGGCTGGACGGAAGCGGCTCAGGCTGGACGCAGGTGGGGGGCTGAGGCCGAACGCGGGTGGGACTCAGGCCAGACGCAGGTGGGGGCTCAGATCACCTGGCGACCAGCACGCCAGACGGCGTGGGTCATCGGCATGCCCGGTCGGTAGGCCAGGTGGATCGCCGCCGGTGCCGCGAGCACGTGCAGATCAGCACGCTTGCCCACCTCCACCGAGCCCACCTCGTGCTGTACCCGCAGGGCCAACGCGCCGCCCATGGTGGCTGCCCTGACCGCCTCATCCAGGGTGAGGCGCATCTGCAACACCGCGGTGCCTACGCAGAAGTTCATGGAGGTCGTGTAGCTCGTTCCCGGATTGCAGTTCGACGCCAGGGCGATCTGCACACCCGCGTCAAGCAGCCGGCGCCCCGGTGCCAACGGCTCCCGCGTGGAGAGGTCGCAGGCCGGCAGGCAGGTAGCCACCGTGCCGGGTTTTCCCTCGGGTGACGAGTCGTCCCACCCCGACCACGTGCTGGCGAGCGCCTCGACGTCGTCGTCGTGAAGATAGTTCACATGGTCCACACTGGCCGCCCCCAGCTCCACGGCCA
Organism: Nesterenkonia flava; assembly: GCF_031432335.1. Classification (NCBI taxonomy): domain Bacteria; kingdom Bacillati; phylum Actinomycetota; class Actinomycetes; order Micrococcales; family Micrococcaceae; genus Nesterenkonia; species Nesterenkonia flava. The sequence continues at coordinate 15,060 of NZ_JAVKGT010000015.1, forward strand.
GGCGGACCCCGGGGCCTTCGCCCAGCTGATTGCCGTGGACCCGCAGGCCCAGGCCAGCATCCCGGCAGGCCTGCAGCACCTGGCGCGACTGTTCCTCGGTGAACGCTCCGCGCTCGCAGAAGACGTCGGCCCACTGTACGTAAGGCAGGGCGGCCTCGAGCATAGGACCGCAGACCAGATCGGTGTACTCCTGCGGGTCGGCGCCCCGCGGCACCAAATGCGCGCCCAGAAAGGTCACCGCATCCACTTCGGATGCGGCGATCCGCGCGTGCCGGGCCTCCTGGGCGACGTCGAGCCCGTAGCCGGTCTTGGTCTCCAGGTAGGTGGTGCCCCCGGCCACCGCATCGGCCACACGGGAGCGCAGCAGGGCGGCAAGTTCTTCATCGGTGGCCTCGCGCGTCGCCCGGGTGGTCACGTTGATGCCTCCGGCGGCGTAGGACTCCCCGGCCATGCGGGCCTCAAACTCCGCGCTGCGATCCCCGGCGAACACCATATGCGTGTGCGAATCCACCCACCCGGGCAGCACGGCTCGCCCGCCGGCGTCAGTCTGCGCGTCCGCCGCTGGGGCCTGCGAGGTCGGCCCCACCCAGGCGATCCGGTCACCTTCGACGACGACGGCGGCATCCTTTAGGACTCTGCGCTCAGGGTCCTGGGTGGTGAGCTCCCCGATGTTGGTGATCAGCGTGGATGTCACGGTTTCTCCTCCAGCGGTCGTCGTCGTGCGGACGTGATGGGTTACAAGGGTCAGAGGCGCTTTTCACAGGCGGTGGCGCGCGAGGAAGCGGCGGTAGAGCTCGGCGGGATCTCCCAGCCGCGTATGGCGACCCTTCCGTGCGACTTCGGCGCCGTTGATCACCACCGCCTCAACATCCTGGGCGGTCGCGCTCAGGGGCAGCTGGTCGGGGCGGCTTCCGGCGGTGCGCATCGATGAGGTGCTGACCAGCAGGTAGTCCTCATTCGGCGGCAGGCCCAGGCTGCGCAGTCCGCCGTCCCGGGCGGCCGCGCTGATCTCGGCGGGGCTGAACCTGCCGCGGGTGCCGCTGCGCAGGCGCTCGCCGTGCTCCAGGGCCCGCATCTCCAGATAGGGGTCGACGACGGCGTGCTGGTCGGTGCCCAGCGAGATCGTGGCGCCGGCATCAGCGAGTTCCCGAGCCGGACCGATCCCGTCGGCCAGATCCGCCTCCGTGGTCGGGCACATGACAATCGTGGTGCCGGATGACCCCAGCAGCTCAATATCGGTCTGCGACAGGTGCGTGGCGTGCACCGCGGAGAGCTGAGGCCCCAGCAGGCCGTGCCGATGCAGCACCTCGGTGGGGGAGGCTCCGTAGGCCGCCTGCACGGCGCTGTTCTCCGCCGGCTGCTCGGACAGGTGCACGTGCAGGGGCGTATCAGGGTGGGTGCTCGACCACTCCGCCAGCAGGGTGAGTTCGCTCTCCGGTACGGCGCGCAGCGAGTGCAGCGCCGCGCCCAGGGAGACGAGTCCGGTGCCGTGATCCTCGTCGGCAAGTGCGGTAGCCAGGGACTCCCACCGCTGGATCCACGCCTCGGCGCTACCGTCGCTGAAACGACGCTGCGTCTGGTTCAGGGGGAGAGGGCGTCCCTGCTGATCCAGACCGCCGCTGAGGTAGCACGTGTCCAGAAGCGTCAGCCGGATGCGCGCGGTCAGCGCTGCCCTGGCCAGCGCCCGTTCCATCTGGTGATCAGGGTAGGGCCGGCCGTCGGGCCGGTGATGCAGGTAGTGGAACTCTCCCACCGCGCTGAAGCCGGAGACCACCATCTCGGCGAAGACCGCCGTGGCCAGCTCCTCGTAGCCTTCCGGTGTCAGCGTCGCCGCAGCCTCGTACATCTGCTCCCGCCAGACCCAGAAGTCACCGGCGCCGGCGGCCCCGGCAGGCGCGGCGTGCGTCCGGCCCCGCAGGATCCTGTGGAACGCGTGGGAGTGCGCGTTGACGGGGGCCGCCACTCGGATCTGCTCAGCTGGGATCTCTTCCATGGATGCTCCTTCGCGCATGACGGGGCGGCTCACAGCAGGTCGGCCAGGACGTCGGCGAGGGCGACGACGCCGGCGTCGGCGTCAGCACTCTCCACGTACTCCTCGGGCGAGTGGCTGATGCCGGAGGGATTGCGGACAAAGATCATGCTGGAGGGGACGTGGGCGGCCAGCACCCCGGCGTCGTGCCCGGCCCCGGTGTCCAGGGTAGGGGCACCGGGGGTGCTGCGGCGCACGGCGGCCTCCACCGCCCGTGTCAGCTCCGGGGTGAAGTGCACGGTTCGCGAGTAGGATTCCTCGACCATGTGAGCCCGGCACCCTTGAACGGCCGCGATCTGCGTCATGCTGCGATGGATCTCCTCGAGAACCTGGGCGGTCACGGCGTCGTCGGGATGCCGCACATCCAGCCACAGGTCCACACGGGAGGCGATCACGTTGGTCCCGCCGGGAATGGGTTCCATGCGTCCCACGGTGGCGCGGGCGCCCTCATGGGCGACGGCGGCGCTGCGCACCGCCAGGATGATCTCCGCGGCAGCGATCATGGGGTCTGCGCGGTCAGACATCAGTGTGGTGCCGGCGTGGTTGCCCTGACCGTACACGCTGATGCGCCAGCGGCCGTGCCCCAGGATCGAGGAGCCCACGGCCACGGCTGGCTGGGATCCGTGCGCGTCGGTGAACGCGTCGGTGTTGAGTCCGCGGCCCTGTTCCACGTGCAGCTCCACAAAGTCACCGATGCGGGCCAGGGCTTCGGTATCAGCACCGATCCGGTCCACCTCGAGCCCGCGGGCCCGGGCCACCTCCCCGAAGGTCAGTCCGTCTGCGTCCTTGAGGCTGAGCGCCTTCTGCGCACTGATGGCCCCGGTGAGCAGGCGGGAACCCAGGCAGGCCACACCAAAGCGTGAGCCCTCCTCCTCAGGAAACACCGTTACGGCAAGAGCACGACGACGCCGCAGCTCTCCGGCTGCTTCCCGCGCCTTGAGCAGATCGACTGCTGCCAGCGCTGAGGCTACGCCCAGCGGGCCGTCGAAGGCTCCGCCGCCGGGCACTGAGTCCACGTGGGATCCGGTGACCAGGGCGCCGGTGCGGGTGAGCGTCACGCCGTCGTCGTCGGGAGTGTCCCACCAGGCCCAGAGAATGCCGTTGCGGTCCTCCTCGACCTCCAGCCCGCGTGCCTGGGCTTCGGAGACGAACCATTCGCGCAGGGTCAGCTCCGCTGTGGAGTAGACCGGCCGGGTGTAGCCGCCTCGCCTGGGATCGGTGCCGATGTCCGCGATCGCGGACATCAGGGAGTTCACCCCGGTGCTCATGCGCTCGTGGGTGCCGTGCTGCGGGTCCGCGGGTTCATGGGAACGCGCACCCCGCGTTCGACGGCGACCTCCTGAGCCTTGTCGTAGCCGGCGTCGACGTGCCTGATCACGCCCATCGCCGGGTCGTTGGTCAGCAGGGCCTCAAGCTTGGCCGCGGCCAGCTCGGTGCCGTCCGCTACGCCGACCTGACCGGCGTGGATAGAACGGCCGATGCCGACGCCGCCGCCGTGATGCAGCGAGACCCATGTGGCGCCGGAGCTTGCCGCGGTCAGCGCGTTGAGCAGCGGCCAGTCGGCAATGGCGTCGGAGCCATCCAGCATGGCTTCGGTCTCGCGGTAGGGAGAAGCCACCGATCCTGAGTCGAGGTGGTCGCGGCCGATGACGATGGGAGCGGAGACCTTGCCCTCGGCCACTAGCTGGTTGAACAGCAGTCCGGCCTTGTGGCGCTCGCCGTAGCCCAGCCAACAGATGCGCGCGGGCAGACCCTCAAACTCGACGTATTCGCCAGCGGCATCGATCCAGCGGTGCAGGTGCTCGTTCTCGGGGAAGAGTTCCTTGATCGCCTCGTCCGTGACACGGATGTCCTCGGGGTCCCCGGAGAGAGCAACCCACCGGAAAGGGCCCAGGCCTTCACAGAAGAGCGGGCGGATGTAGGCCGGCACAAAGCCGGGGAAGTCGAAAGCACGCTCGTAGCCGGCGGCGCGGGCCTCGTCCCGGATGGAGTTGCCGTAGTCAAAAACCTCGGCTCCTGCGTCCTGGAATCCGACCATCGCCTCCACGTGGCGGGCCATGGAGCGCCGGGCCTTGTCCGTAAAGTCCTCGGGGTCCTCAGCAGCGGCGGTGTGCCACTGCTCGATCGTGTATTCGGCGGGCAGGTAGGAGAGGGGATCGTGTGCGCTGGTCTGATCAGTGACGACGTCGAAGCTGACCTCTCCGGCCTGGTGCCTGCGCAGCAGCTCGGGGAAGACCTCGGCGGCGTTGCCGACGTAGCCGACGGAGAGCGCACGCTTGTCGTTCTTAGCAGCGATGACTTTGGCAAGAGCGGTTTCCAGATCGGTCTCCACCTCATCGAGGTACCGCTTGGACTGGCGGCGCTTCAGGCGCCCCTCGGAGACGTCCACGATCAGTACGGCACCGCCGTTCAGCGTCACGGCCAGCGGCTGGGCCCCGCCCATGCCGCCGCATCCGCCGGTAAGAGTCAAGGTGCCGGCCAGGCTGCCCCCGAAGCGTTTCCGGCCGATGGCCGCGAACGTCTCATAGGTACCCTGCAGGATGCCCTGGGTAGCGATGTAGATCCAAGAGCCGGCCGTCATCTGCCCGTACATCATCAGGCCCTCAGCCTCGAGCTTGCGGAACTCGGGCCAGGTTGCCCAGTCGCCGACGAGGTTGGAATTGGCGATCAGGACTCGCGGAGCCCACTTGTTCGTCCGTAGCACACCCACAGGCTTGCCGGACTGGACCAGCAGGGTCTCGTCCTCCTCGAGGTCCTTGAGGGTCTCCACAATGGCGTCGTAAGCCTCCCAGCTACGCGCCGCACGGCCGGTGCCGCCATAGACCACCAGGTCCTCGGGCCGCTCTGCCACCTCAGGATCGAGGTTGTTCATCAGCATGCGCAGAGGGGCCTCGGTCTGCCAGGATTTTGCGCTGATCTCCGTGCCCCGGGCGGCGCGGATGGTCCGTGAGGGATCGTGCTGAGTGAATCCGGTGGTCATGAAATGTCCTTTTCAGTCAGTGGCGAGGGAGTTTCACCCATTGAAACGCTAATTTCGTGCTGTGGCAAGGGATGCGAGGTAAAGAATGTGGGTCCGGCGTATGACGCGGACGTCACGCAAGCGGAGGCAGGCGCCGAGCTCACAGCACGCCTTCGGCAAGGTCATCCAGTAGCGACGCCGCCTTCTCGACGTCTGGGCGCAGGTCATGGTCTGCCTCCGTAATCGGCAGTTCGTCGTGGAGGCGGGAGACCACGCCACGCAGAATCTTCGGCGGCCACTTTCCGAGCTGGTACGCGGCCCGGTGGGCTGAGAGGAGTTCGACGGCGAGCATGGGCCGGTAGTGCTTGACGGCGCGCTCCAGCTGCACCACCGCCTGCGTGGCGAAGCTCGCGTCCTCCTCCGCACCGCGTGAAAGGACGACCGTCCCCAGGGAGGCCGGCTGGGCCGCATTGCGCAGCTCGCCCATGGCGCTGGCGGCGATGTACTCGATCATCATGTGCCCTGAGGAGCCGGCCGGACCCCGCGCCAGGAAAGGCTCGACGCCGTTGAAGGCAGGCTCGTGGAGCATGTTGATGCGCGACATGATCAGCGGTGCGCTCTGTGCCAGCGCCAGGTTCAGGCCGTCCACTGCCAGTCCGAGCGCCACCTGGTGAAAGTTCCCGTGGTGGATGACGCGCGAGTGCTGGAAGTCGAAGAGCGGATTCTCCTGTGACACTGAGCTGAGCTGCTCCACGCGCAGCTGGAGAGTGTCCATGGCGGCGACCACGGCAGCCTGGGACGGTACGTAGGCGCGGAAGCCGAAGGGGTCCTGAATGCGTGCCGGCACGGGGGTGCGTTTGGTGAGTTTGCGCATCTGCTGGGCCACCAGGGCTGCTCCGGGGGAGGCTGCGGCATAGGCCGAGGCGCGGGAGAAGGCTTGGGTGTTGGCGCGCACCGCGAGGGCAGACAGCGCCGCGATGACGCGCCCGGAGCGTTCGAGGCGCCGGAGCTCATCCAGTGCCAGCGCGGCCCTGGCCAGTGTCAGGGCGCTGCTGCTCATGAACGGCAGGGCGCTTTCCATGCCGAAGGGGCCTATGGGGGTGAAGGGGGTTGACGTGGGCCGCTCGCCGGTCAGCGCCAGGGCCGTGCCGGCCAGGGCTGCAAGATCGGCGGTGCCGATGCTGCCGAGCTCCCGCAGTTCGGGCAGGGCGTTGGTCTGCAGCATGCGCTCCAGTCCCAGGGCCACCTCCGGATTGATGCCGCTCTGGCCGCCGGCCAGCTGAGACAGCCGGATGCCCAGCATGGCCCGGACAGCAGGCGCGGGGATGGGGTCCCCGGCATCGGCTGCGTGGCTGCGCAGCAGGCGCATTCCATGCTCGGAGTCCTCGGGGTTCACGGGTGTCAGGCGGTTGGCGCCCACTCCGGTAGAGCGTCCGTACACGGGATAGCGGACACTGATCTCCTCGGCCCGCTGGTAGGCGCGCTCCAGGGAGGCGAGGACCTCGGGGGCCAGCGCTGCCGGGGTGCCGTGGGCGATGCGCACAATGTCGGTGAGGGTGAGCGGTTTTCTGCCGATCTCAATGATCTGTGAGGAGCGCTTCGGAAGTTCAGAAAGAGTGGCCGAGGTATTGCCTTGATGGTGCATGGCGGATAGTCTGCCTGACAATCCAGATTTTCACTAGGTGGCGTGCGGATTTTACTTACCGGAAACATTGGTGCCTCGCGGACGAAATGGACGCTTCCTAGGCTCACCGTCACGTACGGTTCACAGGCAGACGTGTCACCGTACCCCGATGGAAGGACGACCTTTGGCCGAAACATCGACACGCACAGTGGAGCGAGCGCTCGAGCTCGTCGCCGCTGTGTGCGAGAGAGGGCAGGCGTCCTTAGCGGAGGCGGCGCGGGATGCGGATCTGCCTGCCAGCACCGCCCTGCGGCTCATGCGAACCCTGGAGGGCCAGAGCTTCCTCACCCGGAACGACGACGGCACCTACCGTCCGGGAAGCCGCCTCATCCAGCTGGGAGCCCAAGCCTTCAGCCGGCAGATGCTGGCCAGCCTGGCCCGCTCACCTATGGAAGACGTCGTGAGCGCGACCGGGGAATCGGTCTATCTCAGCATCGAGGGTCATCGGGACACCGCGCTCTACATCAGCATCGTTGAGGGAACGCACTCTGTCCGCCATACCAACTGGGTCGGCCGCACCATCCCCCTGGAAACGTCCGCTGCCGGCCAAGTGCTGCGAGACCAGGTGCCCGAGGCGGGGTACGTCGTCGTCGAAAGCAGCGTGGAGCCCGACGTCACCGCGATTTCAGCACCTGTCCGCGCTGGCGGCCGCGTGGTGGCCGCGCTGAGCGTGCTCGTGCCCACGTACCGGATCGATCAGACCAAGGCAGCACGCTTCGGCGGCCTCCTTCTGGAGGCGGCCCAGCAGGTCTCCCACGGTCTCGGAGAAACCAAGGAGAACCCCAGATGATCGTCTTCGACCAGGTGTCGAAAACCTACCCGGACGGCACCGTCGCCGTGGCAGGCCTGAGCTTTGAAGTGCCCAACGGGAAAATCACCGTCCTGGTGGGACCCAGCGGCTGCGGCAAGACCACGTCGATGCGCATGATCAACCGCCTGATCGACCCCACCTCGGGAACCATCACCCTTGACGGTGAGGACACAGCAGGAATCGACAAGGTGCAGCTGCGGCGGAAGATCGGCTACGTCATTCAGAACGCCGGGCTCTTCCCGCACCGGACGGTCGTGGACAACGTGGCAGCCCTGCCGCGGCTGCTAGGCGGAAAGAAGAAGGAGACTCGGGAGCGCGCCATGGAGCTGCTCGAGCTCGTGGGCCTGGACCAGTCCTTCGCCCGAAAGTACCCCTGGCAGCTCTCCGGCGGCCAACAGCAGCGCGTGGGAGTGGCCCGTGCCCTGGCCACCGATCCGCCGTTCCTCCTGATGGATGAGCCCTTCAGCGCGGTGGACCCCATCGTCCGTGCCCAGCTGCAGCAGGAGTTTCTCAACCTGCAGCAGAGAATCGGCAAGACCATCGTGATGGTCACCCACGATATTGATGAGGCACTGATCCTCGGGGATCAGATCGCCGTGCTGCGGCAGGGCGGGCACCTCGCCCAGATCGCCACTCCGCAGGAGCTCCTGCGCGCGCCGGCGGATCAGTTTGTCGCCGATTTTGTGGGAAGCTCCCGCGGTTACCGGTCCCTCGGCTTCGCCCAGGCGGACGAGCAGTTGGCCATCCGGGAAGTCCCCTCCGCGCCGATCGGCACTCCGGCTGCCGAGCTGACCAGCCGTGAGGACGGTTGGCTGGTGGCGGTGGACGCCGAGGCCCGCCCCGTGGGCTGGGTGCAGCGCAGCAGCGTCGAGACACAGCTGCAGGAGACTCACGTCAACCACGCAGGCTCCATCGCCCAGCAGACTGCGCCGCTGCGCGACCTGCTCGACGCCGCCCTCTCCAGCCCCAGCGGAGACGGCATCGTCGCCGATCTCCAGGGACGGCTGGTGGGCGCTGTGAGCACCGACGACGTCGTCGCCGCCATCCAGCGCGCCAAGGCGCTCCAGCCGGGATCTCCGACATGAACACCACATGGCTGAGCTCCAACCTCTCGTGGATTCTGGAGCTGACCTTCGCGCACCTGTGGCTCACGGTCATCCCTACCGTCGTCGGACTTCTCATCGCGCTGCCGCTGGGGTGGTGGGCCCATCAGGTGCCGCGGCTCTACGGCCTCATCGTCGGTACCTCCGGGCTGTTCTACACCGTTCCTTCGCTGGCGTTCTTCGTCTTGCTGCCGGGTGTTCTGGGCACCCGCATCCTGGATCCGCTCAACGTGATCATCGCCCTGACCATCTACACCATCGCGCTGATGGTGCGTGTGGTGGCCGATGGTCTCGCCGCCGTCCCGCAGGAGACGGTGCAGGCCTCTGAGGCCATGGGGTACCGGGCGTTCCAGAGGTTCGTCCTCGTGCAGCTGCCCGTGGCGGTGCCGGTGATTCTCGGTGGGCTGCGAGTCGCTGTGGTGTCCAACATCAGCATCGTCACCATGGCCGCGATCATTGGTGTGCAGCAGCTCGGTTCGCTCTTCACCCAGGGCTACTCGCTGGGACTGATGACCCCGATCGTCACGGGCATCGTACTGTGTCTGGTCATCGCCGTGGTCCTGGACATGCTCATCCTCTGGCTCTCCCGTGCCATGACTCCCTGGAAGCCGAAGGAGGTCGCCTCGTGAGCGGTCTTGTCGAATTCTTCGCCGATCCCTCCAACTGGAGCGGCTCCACCGGCATCCCCACCCGAGTCTGGTATCACCTGCTCTATTCGCTGATTGCCCTGGGCATCGCGCTGGTGATCGCCGTGCCGCTGGGTATCTACGTGGGGCACACCGGCCGAGGCGAGGCCGGAGTCGCAGGCCTGGCCAATTCTCTGAGGGCGCTGCCGACCCTGGGTCTGCTCATCGTGGTCGTCATGCTCGCCGCCCCGCTGTTCAGCAGCTCACTGGTCTTCACCGCCCCGGCGATCTTCGTGCTGGTGCTGCTGGCCGTCCCGCCCATCCTGACGGGCACCTACACGGGCATTCAGTCAGCCGACCGCAGCGCGGTCGATGCTGCAGTGGGCCTTGGATACCGGCCCATGCAGGTGCTGCTGCGGGTCCAGCTGCCCTGTGCGCTACCGCTGATCCTCTCCGGCATCCGTGGGGCCATGCTGCAGATCGTCTCCACCGCTACCGTGGCCGCCTACGTCTCGCTCAATGGTCTGGGCCGCTACATCATCGACGGCCGAGCCAACAGTGACTTCGGCCAGATGGCGGCCGGCGCCGCTCTCGTCGCGATCGTGGCGCTGGCCCTGGAGCTGACCTTCCTGCTCATCGGCAGAATCGTCATTTCCCCCGGACTGCGCCGCACCGTCCGCCGCACCAAGACTCCCGGCGCGGTCGAACCCGCCGCCTGAACCCTGAACGCACCATTGAACCCCTAACGAGGAGCACATCATGAGGAACCGATCCCTCTCCTATACGGCGCTGGCCGCCGTCGGCGTCCTGGCCCTCTCCGCCTGCGGCGGGGATCCCCTGGAGAACGGCGGAGGTGGAGGCGGCGATGCTGAGCCCGGCTCCATCACCATCGGCTCGGCGGACTTCCCCGAGAGCCAGCTGATCGCCAACATCTACTCCCTGGCGCTGGAGGATGCCGGCGTCGAGGTGTCCGAGAACTTCAACATCGGAAGCCGTGAGGTCTACATTGCGGCTGTGCAGGACGGTTCCATCGACCTGGTGCCCGACTACGCCGGTGCCCTGATGATGCACCTGGACTCCGAGTCCGAGGCCACCGAGACCGACGAGGTCCTGGCCACCCTGGACGAGGTCCTCCCCGAAGAGGGCCTGGTCCGTCTGGAGGCGGCTGAGGCTCAGAACCGCAACGTCCTGGCGGTGACCCAGAAGACCGCTGATGAGTATGATCTGCAGACCTTCTCGGACCTCGAGCCCCATGCCGGCGAGCTGGTGCTGGGTGGTCCGCCGGAGTGGATCGACCGCTACAACGGCGTCGTCGGGCTCGAAGAGGTCTATGGGCTGGAGTTCGCAGACTTCCAGGTGCTCGACGCCGGGGGCCCGCTGACGCTGACTGCTGTGACCAGTGGCCAGATCGATGTTGCCAACCTCTTCAGCAGCGACCCCCAGGTGGAGGAGAGCGGGCTCGTGGTCCTGGAGGATGACCAGTCGCTGTTCGCCGCCGAGAACATCGTGCCCATCCTCTCCGAGGATCACCTGACCGATGAGATCGAAGAGGTGCTCAACGGGGTCTCCGCCGTGCTGACCACTGAGGACCTCATGGAGATGAACCGCCGCGCTGCCGATGGGGAGAACATCAGCTCCATCGCCCAGGATTGGCTGAGCGAGAACGGGCTTATCGACGGCTGATCACGCGGGCTCGGGCGCGGGGCTGCGGGCTCGCGCCGGCTGGCGTAACGAAAGCCTCGTTCGGTGATGGATTTTGGCGGCTTTTCCGGCCCTCAGCAGGCTGGATAGTAGTCACAATCCATCACCGAACGTGTGTGGGGCCCATGTGGACATGGCGGGAATGAAGCGGGCGACGTCGTCGTTATCATCATCGACGCAAAGTTGAGTCAACCTCACTCAAGTCAGTTTGACACCGGAGAACCCGAGGGCAAGACTTGAGTCTGGTTTGCTCAACTGAAGCGAAAGACAAGCTCAGAAGCTCATCAGAGAGCCTGACGAAAGGAGTCACGCATGGCCCGCGCAGTAGGAATCGACCTCGGCACCACCAACTCGGTGGTCACCGTCCTGGAGGGCGGCGAGCCCACCGTCATCGCCAACGCTGAGGGTGCCCGCACCACCCCGTCCGTCGTGGCATTCTCCAAGTCCGGAGAGGTCCTCGTCGGAGAGGTGGCACGCCGCCAGGCAGTCTCGAACCCCGACCGAACCTTCGCCTCCGTCAAGCGCCACATGGGCACTGACTGGACCGCTGAGGTGGACGGCAAGAAGTACACCCCGCAGGAGATCTCCGCCCGCATCCTGATGAAGCTCAAGCACGACGCCGAGTCCTACCTGGGCGAGGACGTCACCGAAGCTGTCATCACCGTGCCCGCCTACTTCAACGATGCTGAGCGCCAGGCCACCAAGGAGGCCGGCGAGATCGCAGGCCTGAAGGTCTCCCGCATCGTCAACGAGCCCACCGCCGCCGCCCTGGCCTACGGCCTGGAGAAGGGCAAGGAAGACGAGCTCATCCTCGTCTTCGACCTCGGTGGCGGAACCTTCGACGTCTCCCTGCTGGAGGTCGGTAAGGACGAGGACGACTTCTCCACCATTCAGGTCCGCGCCACCGCCGGCGACAACCGCCTCGGCGGCGACGACTGGGACCAGCGCATCATCGACTGGCTCGTAGACCAGGTGAAGCAGAAGGAGGGCGTGGATCTGTCCAAGGACAAGATCGCCGTCCCGCGCCTGAAGGAGGAGGCCGAGCGTGCCAAGAAGGAGCTCTCCTCCGCCACTTCCGCCACCATCAACATCCCCTACGCCACCCAGAACGACGGCGTCCCGGTGCACGTCAACGAGACCCTGTCCCGCGCCAAGTTCGAGGACATGACCTCTGACCTGCTGGAGCGCACCAAGAAGCCGTTCAACGACGTCATCGCCGAGGCCGGAGTGAAGATCTCCGACATCGATCACGTCATCCTCGTGGGCGGCTCCACCCGTATGCCCGCCGTGGCCGAGCTGGTCAAGCAGCTCTCCGGCAAGGAGGCCAACAAGTCCGTGAACCCGGACGAGGTTGTCGCCGTCGGTGCTGCTCTGCAGGCTGGCGTGCTCGCCGGTGAGCGCAAGGACGTGCTGCTGATCGACGTCACCCCGCTGTCCCTGGGCATCGAGACCAAGGGTGGTGTGATGACCAAGCTGATCGAGCGCAACACGGCGATCCCGACCAAGCGCTCCGAGGTGTTCTCCACCGCTGAGGACAACCAGCCCTCGGTGGCGATTCAGGTCTTCCAGGGTGAGCGCGAGTTCACCCGCGACAACAAGGCCCTGGGCACCTTTGAGCTGACCGGCATTGCGCCGGCTCCCCGCGGGGTGCCGCAGATCGAGGTCACCTTCGACATCGACGCCAACGGCATTGTCCACGTCTCCGCCAAGGACAAGGCCACCGGCGCCGAGCAGTCCATGACCATCACCGGTGGCACCTCCCTGGACAAGGAGGAGATCGATCGCATGGTGGCCGATGCTGAGAAGCACGCCGAAGAGGACAAGAAGCGCCGTGAGGCCGCTGAGAAGCGCAACGCTGCCGAGGCTTCGGCCTACTCCGTGGACAAGCTCCTGAAGGAGAACGCCGAGAAGCTGCCGGAGGAGGTCAAGGCCGAGGTCCAGGCCGACGTCGACGCTCTGAAGAAGGCGCTGGAGGGCACTGACAACGACGACGAGGTCAACGCCGCGTTCGAGAAGCTGCAGGCCTCCCAGGTCAAGATCGGAGAAGCCCTCTATGCTCAGGGCGGCGCCGACGCAGCCGGCGAGGGTGCCCGCTCCGGCGACGCTCCGGCCGAGGACGAGGACATCGTCGACGCCGAAGTGGTGGACGAGGACGACGCCGACAAGAAGTAAGACTTCTCCACGACCAGTAAGGGAGGCCCTCAGCTCATGGCAGAAGACAAGGTCAACCCCGAGAAATCTCCCGAGGAAGGGATCCCCGATCCCACCCCCGCGGAGGATAGGAAGGCCGCCGGAGAGGCCACCGCCGAGGATCGCGAAGCAGCCGGCACTGATCCGGCTGCGGATCCCCTCGCGGAGGCCGAGCGCATCCTCGCTGATGTGCCGGAGGAATCCATCGAAATCCAGCAGGCCCACGAGGCTCCTGCCTCGGAGGAGGGCGATCTGCACGAGCCGCTCCCCGGCGAGGACCCGGAGCTGACGGAGGAGCCTGAGCTGCACGAGGTGCCGCTCGAGGACGCCGCCGGAGGTTTCGAGACCGAGCCGCAGGACCGCATCGACGCCGCCGACGAACTCCTCCGGGAGAAGGGCGCGGCGGCTGAGGACGCAGCGGAGGAAACTCCTGAAGGCGCGGACCGAGAGGCCGAGCTGGAGGCCGACCTGCGTCGGCTGCAGGCGGAGTACGTCAACTACCGCCGCCGCGTCGAGCGGGATCGTGCGGTGGAGAAGGACCGGGTGAAGGGTCAGCTCATCTCCGAGCTGATGCCGGTACTCGATGACATCGCTGCCGCACGGCAGGCGGGCGACCTTCAGGACGGCCCCTTCGCCCACATCGCCTCGCGGCTGGAGTCGGTGCTCACCGCTCAGGGGCTGGAGACGGTCGGCGCGGTGGGTCAGCCGTTCGACCCGAACGAGCACGAGGCGATCATGCAGCAGCCGCACGAGGAGATTGAGGCGGATCACGTCGCCGTCGTCGTGCGCTCCGGGTACCGCTTTGGTGACCGGCTGCTGCGTGCGGCCCAGGTGATCGTCTCCAGCGGCAGCTGATCATCACCTCGCGTCTGTAGCTGCGGTCCGGCCCGGTCGGGTCCCGGGTCGCAGCTACAGACGAGGGTCGAGCGTGGTGGGGTTTCCCCGCCCGCGGGACTAGCACTTTAGGCGTGATGGTCCGCGGCAGCGGACCGGGAGCCGCGAGGTCAGGGACCCGTGCGACTGCGTAGCAGGTGTGCGGGCCACCTCGTGGAGAGCGTGGCGGGGTCTCCCCGCCCGCGGGACTAGCACTTTAGGCGTGATGGTCCGCGGCAGCGGACCGAGAGCGTGGCGGGGTCTCCCCGCCCGCGGAACTAGCGACTGACACGGAAAGGAGGGAGGCGTCCGGCCTCATCCACTATGGCTTCACAGGACTGGATCGACAAGGACTTCTATCAGGTGCTGGGCGTCTCCAAGGACGCCAACGCGGAGGAGATCAAGAAGGCCTACCGCAAGCTCGCCCGGCAGTACCACCCGGATAAGAACCCCGGCGACGAGGCCGCGGAGCAGAAGTTCAAGGACATTTCCGAGGCGCATTCGGTGCTCTCGGACCCGGAGCAGCGCGAGCAGTACGACGCGATCCGGGCCATGGGCTCCGGCGCCCGATTCTCCGCTGGCGGCCCCGGATCAGGCGGGGGTTTCGAGGATCTCTTCGGAGGACTGTTCAACCGCGGGGCCCCGGGCACCGCTGGCGGACGCTTCGGCGGCGGCGGCCCGGACTTCTCTGACGTTTTTGGGGGCATGGGCGACCGGTTCGGCTCGCGCTTCGGCGGCCCGCCGGCCAAGGGCGCGGACCGTACCGCCAAGACCACCATCTCGTTCCGCGGGGCGGTGCGCGGCACCACGGTGAAGCTGCGCGAGGCCAACGGCAGCGTGATTGATGTGCGCATTCCCGCCGGCGTGAAGGACGGGCAGAAGGTCAGGGTCAAGGGCAAGGGCCAGCAGGGACCCGGCGGCCCGGGCGATCTGCTGGTGGAAGTTGCCGTCACCCCGCACTCCTTCTACGAGCGCGAGGGCGACAACATCCGGATTCACCTGCCGGTCAGCTTTGACGAGGCGGTGCTGGGCGCCACCGTGGAGGTTCCGACCATCCACGGAGAGAAGGTGCGCATCAAGGTTCCCGCAGGCACCAGCTCCGGGCGGACTCTGCGCCTGAAGGGGCACGGGATCCGGCGCAAGAGCGCCCAGGGTGACATGCTCGTCGTCGTCGACGTCGTGGTGCCCAAGGATCTGACCGAGGAGGCTCTGGAGGCCGTGCGCGCTTACGCTGCGGCTACCCAGGACATCGACCCCCGGGAAGGTCTGGAGACCAAAGCAGCGTTATAACGGGCACAGCTCCATGAGGCTGCCAGGAGGTGAACCACTGTGAATTACATCAGTTACCGAGTTCGAGGATGGTGATGACCCGCGCATGCTGGCCGCTGAGAACCGCCACGCCCCGCTGTTCGTCATCTCCGTGGCCGCTGAGCTGGCGGACATGCACCCCCAGACGCTGCGTCAGTACGACCGTATGGGTCTGGTGACCCCCCGCCGGCAGGGCGGGCGGCACCGACGTTACTCGCCCTATGACGTCGAGCAACTGCGCCAGATTCGGCAGCTTTCGCAGGAGGGCGTGTCGCTGGAGGGGATCCGGCGCATCATCGAGCTGCAGAACCGTGTGGAGCAGCTCGAAGCCACCGTCGACCAGGTGCGCGGTGAGCTGCGTGAGGCGCAGCGCCACTCGGGGCAGCCCCGCGTCTTCGCGGTGGGTCCCCACGGCGACGTCGTCACTCTGGCGCGCGGACAGCGGCCGCAGCCTGCCGCGCGCGACCTCGTCATCTGGCGCGGCTGAGAACGGTGCGTCTCGCCGGGGCTGCCCCAGAAAGCTGGGAATTCGCCCCGATGGGACTGTGCAACGGCTGAGTAACACTGCGTTTTCGGCGCGCCTCATGTCCGAACCCCGGCCCATACTGGTGTGGTGCCTGTCTCAACTCGCCGTCGTCGTGCCCTGCTCTTCAGTGCTCCCGCCGCGCTGTCCGTGCTCCTGCTGACCTCCTGCGGAGGGGAGGAGGAGCGTGCCTCCGCCGAGGATGCCGCAGAGGCACTCGCCCAGGCTCTGATCACCGGAGACTTCAGCGAGGTCCGTTTCAGCACCAGCAGCGCGGAGATCCTTGGGGCTGCCGCCGAGAATCTCCACGAACCCTTTGCGGAACTGGGGGAGGAAGGCATCAGCCCCGAGGTCACCGTGGCCGAGCTGGTGGTCAACGAGCCCGCTGAGGATTCCGTGCGTCCCCCCACCGCGGAGGTCACCTTCGACCACGTCTGGGACCTGGAGGAGCTGGGTCTGGAGGAGGACTGGAGCTACCAGACCGCAGCAGACTTCACCTACTACGAGGAGAGCGACCTCTGGCTGCTTGACGGCGAGACCTCGGTGATCCTGCCTGATTACGCCGGCCACGAGAACATCGGCCTCATCACCACCTCCGCCGACCGCGGGCGCATCATGGACGGCAACGGCCGGGCCATGGTCTACAACCGCGATGTGGTGCGCATCGGACTGGACAAAACTCAGCTGGAGGGCGAGGAAGCCCAGCGAGCCGCGGCGCGCCAGCTGGCCGAAGCCGTGGACATCGACCCTGACACCTACGAGGAGAAGGTCCTTGCCTACGGCGAGGAGGCATGGGTGGATGCGATCACCGTCCGGGCGCACTCCACCGCCATCACGGTCGACGACGTCGAGGACCTTCCCGGGGTCCACTTGCAGTACGACCAGATGCCCCTGGCGGAGCGGGCCGACTTTGCCCCGCGGCTTCTGGGCCGCGTGGACCCCGTCACCGCGGAGCACCTGGAAGCGGACCCGGGCCTGAGCGTGGGTGACCTGGTGGGGACCTCGGGCATTCAGGCCGTGCACGAGCAGACCCTCCGCGGCACTCCCGGAGTGCGGATCCATATGGACGGTGAGCCGCTCTTCGAGACTGAGCCGGAGACGGGCCAGGACATTCACACGGCGCTGAACCCTCGTCTGCAGGATCTGGCGCAGTCCATCGTGGACGAGCAGGAGGTCACTGCCGGCATCGTGGCCATTCGCCCCTCCGACGGCGGAATCCTCGCCGCCGCCAGCCACACCACCGAGTCCGAGTACGTGGATGCCTCCATTAGCACCACCTACGCCCCGGGATCGACCTTCAAGATGGTCTCTGCGCTGGCGATGCTGCGGGATGGACTGACGCCCAGCTCTCAGGTCTCCTGTCCCCACAGCACCACGGTGCACGGCCAGATCTTCCGCAATGTGCCCGGCTATCCGGGGGAGTTCATCGGCACCCATTCCTTCGCCGAACTGATGGCCGTCTCCTGCAACACCCTCTTCGCCGATGCCCACGACGACGTCACCTCCGGTGAGCTCTACCAAGCAGCGTTGGATCTGGGTCTCAACGAGGAGATCGGCATCGGCCTGCACGCCCGCAAGGGATCTGTTCCCCAGGAGGCAGAGCTGAACCTGCACGCGGCCAACCTCTTCGGCCAGGGTGTGGTGGAGACCTCCGTGCTCGGCATGGCCACTGTCGCCGCCTCGATCGCCGCGGGGGAGACGGTCCATCCTCGTCTGGTGACGCTGGAGGAGGAGCCCGAATGGGCGGGTGAGGGTGATCTCACGACTGAAGAGGCCGAACAGCTCATGGAGCTCATGGAGGGAACCGTGGACTTCGGCACCCTCCAGCACATGGACCACGTTCCCGGCGAGCACGTCTACGCCAAGACCGGGACCGCTGAGGCTGGCGATGGTGATGACACCTACGCGCACACCTGGGTGATCGCCGTCCAGGGTGATCTGGCGGTCGCCATCTTCCTGGAAGAGGGAGAGTTCGGCGGCTCCACCAACGGTCCCCTGCTGCACCAGTTCCTCACCGGCGCGCAGGATATCCTGAACTGATGCCCGAGCAGACTCCCGAGAGCACACCGCTGATGCGCAAGCCGCTGTCCTTTGTCCGACGCAGCAATAAGCTCAAGCCCAGCTACCAGCGAGCCTGGGACGCGGCCCTGGGCCGTGAGCTGCTTGATGTGCCCCATGGGGAGCGCGACACCTCCGTGGCGGAGGGCTTCACCATCGACTGGCGTGCTGAGTACGGGCGCACTGCTCCCATGATCGTGGAGATCGGCTCCGGGTCGGGTGAGGCGGTGGCCCATGCTGCTGCCCAGAACCCGGACACGGACTTTCTTGCCATCGAGGTCTACCGTCCCGGTGCTGCTCAGCTGGCCGCCCGCCTCCGGCGTGAAGGGCTGAGTAACGTCCGTGTGGCCTGCCTGGACGCGGTGGAGGTCCTCGACAAGCTCATCCCCGCTGGTCACCTGGCCGAGCTGTGGCTCTTCTTCCCGGACCCCTGGCACAAGACCAAGCACAAGAAGCGACGCCTGGTGCAGCCGCCGTTTGTGAGCAAGGTGGCTCGCGTGCTGCAGGAGGGCGGGCGCTGGCGCCTGGCCACCGACTGGTCCGACTATGCGGTACAGATGCGAGAAGTCATCAGTGCCAGCGACGCATTCACCAATCCCCATGCCGGGGAGCGTGCGGGGGAGGAGTCCGCGCTGACCGAGGTTCGGCTGGGGGATCTCGATGCGCGCAGCCTCGGCAAGGAGCCCCACCCTCTTCCCCTCGAGGAGGCGCTGGACACCGCGGGCGGCTGGGCTCCTCGGTTCGAGGGGCGCACTCAGACGGACTTCGAGGCCAAGGCGCTGGCGGTGGGTCGGCGGATTTTCGACCTGACCTTCCAGCGCACCCATTCCACGTCGTGAGATCTCCGATATATCCGGTTTACACGACTGACAACGGGGAGTAACGCCGCGCTCATACGCTGAGGAGCGTCTGCACACCAGGCAGACGCACATGCTTCAGGGAGGTGAGTATGGCGCAGCCGGCGCGGGACGTGCAGGCCGATGATCACTATCTGCGCGTTCAGCTCCCCGAGGGGGACGTGGAGATCGTCGGCAACGTGCTTCTTCTGCCAGGCACGGATGAGCCTATCCGCCTGGCACCGGGCCCCCTAGCCGTGATGCGGGTGCTCGTCAAAGCTCAGGGGGCAGTCATTTCTCGGGAGCATCTGCTGCAGGTTCTGCCGCACTGCGGCTCTGAGCACGCCCTGGAGATGTGGGTTTCCCGGCTGCGCAAGTCCCTGCCCTCCACGCGGATGGTTCAGACGGTGGTCAAACGCGGCTATCGCCTCGCGCTGCCGCCAGCCTCGCGGACCCGGCTGAGGGCCGACGACGCCGCCTAGCTCCTCGCCGCATACCTCTTCCGTGATCACACCCCCCTTCTGCATGGTTGGCCGTGCCTAAAGGGTGTGCGAATGCACGAACTGGGGTGCGATGCTGGTGAGACGCTGCCTAGCTCCTCGCCGTGCCGGGCGCGCGTCTGCCTGCTGACCCATTAGTGCGTGCGGCGGGCCACGATGAACAGGCGCCTGAACGGAAGGATCGTGCCGAGTGCGGTGCGGGGGTAGGCCTCACGCAGAGCGGCCTTGTACTCCGCGGCGAACTGCTCGAGCAGGTCCTGTGGAAGCGCCTGCAGCACCGGTCGGGCCGCCGCTGCGGCCACCCAGTCGTAAACCGGATCCTCGCCCTGAAGGACATGATGGTACCGAGTCTCCCACCCCTCGATGTGCCATCCCGCGCCGGCGACGTCGAGCATGTAGTCGCTAACCTCTCCCGTGGGCTGCAACAGCGAGGCGGGGTCGATGTAGCGCCGATAGGGATCCCGGTTGGCGTACTCGAAGAGCAGGCGGTGACTCGGGGCGGTGTGGTTGCCCGGGATCTGGACGGCCAGCACGCCGGTCTCGGCCACAAAGTTCTGGATCCGCGGCAGCAGCTGCCGATGCTCGGGAATCCACTGCAGGGCCGCGTTGGAGACGATCAGGTCCGCCGGCTGCTCCAGCTCGAAGGTGCGGATGTCTGCCTGCAGGTACTCGATGCCCGCGTCCTCCGCGGTGGAGGTGCGTGCGCGCTCGAGCATCTCCTCGCTGGAGTCGATTCCGATGATGCGCGCCTCGGGCCAAAGCTGACGCAGAACCGGCATGCCGTTGCCGGGTCCACAGCCGAGGTCCACGATGGTGCGCGCCTGCGGCATCTTGACGCGCTGAAGCAGGTCGATGAAGGGCTGAGTGCGCTCTGAGGCATAGGTCAGGTACGCGCCCGGATTCCAATGGGTCCCGGGTGAAGTTCTGGGCATGTGGCGATTCTAGGACTCCCTCGAGACCTGACACGAGGGCGTCGACACATGAGGCAACGTTGCGGTCCTGAGAAGCACGCCATCTCATTTTGAGAATGATTTGCAAGTTCCTCCCGGCTCTGCTGATAATGAGTCGCATGAAAACAAAATTACGCGCACTGACCTCATTGGCCCTGGTCTCTGCCTTCGCCCTCGCAGCCTGCGGCGGGGAAATGGATACCCAGGTGGAGGACCAGGGGACTCCTGACCCTTCGGCCTCGGAGGAAGCAGGCGCCGACACCGCGGGGAGCGACGGTGACACGGAGTCTGAGACGGAGGGGGAGGCGGGCGCCGTCGACCCGGCTGACCGGGAGGCTCGTGAGGTCGGCGGTCCGGAGACCAGGCTGGCGGTGACGTATGACGGCGGAGTGGCCGTCATTGACGGGGCTACGCTGGAGACCATCGACCAGTTCGAGGCTGAAGGCTTTGTGCGGGTCAATCCAGCCGGCGACGGTCGCCACGTCTTCCTCAGCGAGGGCTCGAGCTTCCGTCTGCTCGACCTGGGCACCTGGGGCGAGCCCCACGGCGACCATAACCACTACTACGTCACCGAGCCCTACTTCTCCGAAGTGACAGTCGACGGCGACGCTCCCGGCCACGTGGTCTCCCACGACGGCATTGGAACGCTGTTCTTTGATGGCACCGGAGAAATCCACAGCTTTGATCTCGCTGAGCTCAGCGTCGAATCGGACCTGGAGACTGAAGTCGCTGAGACTGAGGATGCTCACCACGGTGTGGCCGTTGTTCTGGAGGACGGCTCCCGCTTCGAGACGCTGGCTGACCGCTCAGGCGCCCGGTTCCTGGACGCCGACGGCGAGGAGATTGCCCGCAGCGAAGAGTGCCCGGGCGTGCACGGAGAGGCGACCGGACCTGATCACATCATCGCTGTGGGATGCGAGGACGGTGCTCTGATCTGGGACGGTGAGGCGTTCACCAAGATCGACGCAGGCGAGGACTTCGCCCGCAGCGGCAACCTGTTCGCGCACCCGGATTCCCCGATCTTCCTGGCTGACTACCGGACCGACGAGTCCGGTGAGGAGCCGATGACCTCCGTGGCGCTCATCAACACGGAGACCCAGAGCATCACCACCACGGACATCGACGCACCATACAACTTCCGTTCCCTGGCTCGCGGGCCAGAGGGAGAGGCGCTCGTCCTGGCTGAGGATGGCCAGCTGCACGTGATCGATCCTGAGACTGGCGAGCACATCGAGCACGTCCAGGTTCTTGACGAGTGGACTGAGCCCGAGGAGTGGCAGGAGCCCCGTCCTGCCATCCGCCTAGTGGACGATATCGCCTACATCACTGATCCTGAGAATCAGCAGATCCATATGGTGGACCTGACGAGCTTCGAGGTCATCAACTCCGGTGACCTGGACTTCATCCCCAACGAGATTGCTGCCGCAGACGGCCGTCCAGCAGAGGGCGTCCCGGAGGAGCAGGGTCACGACCATGGCGAGCACGGCCATGAGGAGCATGACCACGATCACGCTGACAGCGAGGATGATCACGATCATGACCGCGCTGAGGCGGAGCACGGTCACGACCACGACGAGGACCACGATCACTGATCCCCCACACTTCCTCTTCATGGTGCGAGAGGAACCCCGGTAGCGGGGGCGACGGCCCGGCAGAGACCATGCGTTCCCTGCCGGGCCGTCTGCTGTCTCTAGGACTTGACCAGTCGCTGAATGGCGGCCGAGGCCTCGCGGATCTTCTCCTCAGCCTCCTTCCCGCCGCTGGCGATGGCGTGGGTGACGCAGTGCTTAAGATGATCGTCCAGGAGTCCCAAGGCAAGATGCTCTAGCGCGGAGGTGACTGCGCTGATCTGTGTCAGCACATCGATGCAGTAGGTGTCCTCGGCGATCATCCGGTGGATTCCGCGCGCCTGTCCCTCGATTCGCCGCACCCTGGCCAGGTACTTCTCCTTTTCGCTCAGATAGCCATGCTGGCTCTCCGGCGCCGCAGCGTCATCCGGGGCGTGTGATGCGCACATGGGGGCTCCTTCACAGGTAGATTCGCAGTGACGAAATGGTACCCCTCCAGGGTATGCAAAAATACCCCGGAGGGGTATATTTTTCAGCGCAGACGGATCGTCTGCGGCACGCTATCGTCGTCGTGCCGGACAGAAGTGCTTCAGGAGGAGCTGCCGTGCCTGAGACTCGTACCTACACCGTGACGGGGATGTCCTGCGGACACTGTGAGAAGGCCGTTGCCGAGGAGGTCTCCGCGCTGCGGGGTGTGATCCATCCGCAGGTCGGTGCCTCCGCCGGGGTTCTCTCCCTTACCGTGGAGGATGGGGAGACCGTGACCGACGAGTCGGTGATCGCCGCCGTCGAGGAGGCCGGGTACCAGGCGGTCCGCTCCTCATGAGTCGCGGGGGAAGCCGGGAGCGCACGCCTGAGCGGATCGAGCTGCAGATCGGCGGTATGACCTGTGCCGCCTGCGCCGCCCGCGTGGAGAAGAAGCTCAATAAGCTCGAGGGTGTCAATGCCAGTGTCAACTACGCCACTGAAAAGGCCTGGATCACCCTCGAGGACTCTGGTGCCGCCGAGCAGGACAGCCACGAGGGGGTTCTGAAAACGCTCATCAGCACGGTGGAACAGACCGGGTACACCGCCGCTGCCCCGCAGCCCATGAACGACGACGCCGGCACTGACCTCGCCGCCCAGGACCTGAAGTCGCTGCGCATCCGGCTCATCCTCGCGGCCCTGCTCACCCTCCCGGTTCTCGTGTGGGCGATGGTGCCCGCCGCCCAGTTCGACTATTGGACCTGGGCTTCGCTGGCTCTGAGCCTGCCGGTGGTGCTCTGGGCAGGCTGGCCCTTCCACCGAGCCGCGGTGCTCAACGCCCGTCGTGGTACCGCGACCATGGACACTCTTGTCTCTTTGGGGACCCTCGCCGCGCTGGCCTGGTCACTCTATGCCCTGCTCTTCGGACATGCCGGAGACCCCGGGATGCGCCACGCCTTCAGGCTGTTCGAGGAGCCCTACTGGGTCTCGGGGCACAGTACGGGGGCCGCCAACATCTACCTCGAGGTGGCCACCGCCGTCACCACCTTCCTGTTGCTGGGGCGTTATTTCGAGAAGCGCTCCAAGGCTCGGGCTGGTGCCGCGCTGCGCTCGCTGCTGACTATGGGGGCCAAGGAGGCAGCCGTGCTGAAGGACGGCCAGGAGATCCGCATCCCGATCTCCGAACTGAGTCCAGGGGATGAGTTTGTGGTCCGCCCGGGGGAGAAGATCGCCACCGACGGAACCGTGATCACCGGTGCTTCCGCGGTCGACATGTCGATGCTTACCGGCGAGTCGGTGCCCGTGGAGGTCGCCGAGGGCGATGCGGTCACCGGGGCCACGGTGAACACCTCCGGACGCCTGGTCGTGCGCGCCACCCGGGTCGGTGCCGATACGCAGTTAGCGCAGATGGCTGCACTGGTGGAGGAGGCCCAGTCGGGCAAAGCCGAGGTCCAGCGACTGGCCGACCGCATCTCCGGGATCTTCGTACCTATAGTGCTGGTCATCGCCGTCCTCTCCCTGGGGCTCTGGCTGCTTGCGGGAGCCCCGGCGGAGCCGGCGTTCAGCGCAGCCGTCGCCGTCCTGATCATCGCCTGCCCCTGTGCCCTGGGTCTGGCTACTCCCACCGCCCTGTTGGTGGGAACCGGACGCGGAGCGCAGCTGGGCATCCTCATCAAGGGGCCCGAGGTCCTGGAGACCTCCCGCGGCATCGACACCGTGGTGCTGGACAAGACCGGCACCGTGACCACCGGCGCCATGCAGCTCACCGCTCTGCACGCTGCCGCCGGCTTCCAAGAGGAGCGCCTGCTGAGGCTCGCCGGCGCACTGGAATCCGGCTCCGAGCATCCCATCGCACGCGCGGTGACCAACGCAGCGCGGGAGGCGCTCGGCTCGCGCCGGGGCACCCTGCCCACTCCCGAGGGTTTCACGACACACCAGGGCCGCGGAGTCAGCGGGATTGTGGAGGGCCATGAGGTGCTCATCGGCCGCCGCACGTTCATGCGCAACCAGTCGGTGGAGTTGCCCGAGGACGTCAACGGCCTGCTGGAGCGGGCCGAGGCCAAGGGCAGCACGCCGGTGCTGGTGAGCGTCGACGGGCGGTTCGCCGGGGTCCTCATTGCTGCGGACACCGTCAAAGACACCTCCGCCGACGCCGTCGCCCAGCTCAGGCAGCTAGGTATGACGCCGGTGCTGCTCACCGGAGACAACGAGGGAGCTGCCCGCCGGGTGGCGCAGGAGGTCGGGATCGATCAGGTCATCGCGGAAGCCATGCCTGAAGACAAGGTCGCGGCCATCCGTCGACTACAGGAGGACGGCGCAAAGGTTGCGATGGTCGGGGATGGGGTCAATGATGCCGCGGCCCTGGCCCAGGCGGATCTGGGCATCGCGATGGGCACCGGAACGGATGTGGCTATCGATGCGGCTGCCATCACCCTCATCCGCGGGGACCTGCGCAGCGTGGCCGACGCCGTCCGCCTCTCCCGGCGCACACTGCGCACCATCAGGGAGAACCTCTTCTGGGCCTTCGGCTACAACACCGCCGCCATTCCGCTGGCCGCCCTGGGCATCCTCAACCCCATGCTGGCCGGGGCTGCGATGGTCCTCAGCTCGCTGAGCGTGGTGGCCAACTCTCTGCGCCTGCGCGGCTTCAAGGGGCGCTGAGGCTAGCGCGACGGGGTTTCCCCGCCCGCGGAACCAGCTCAGAGCCCCTGGCCGGCATCCCACAGTCGCTCTGAGGTGCCTGCCAGGAGTTGGTCCAGGGACGTGGCCTGAGCATCGGTCAGTGAGGCCACATAGTCGATGATTCCGCGTCCCCTGGCTCGGTGGCGCAGGGCTGATTCGTTCCGGGTATCGAGCAGTTCGGGCGCGGTGCGGGCCAGGCGGAGGTAGTCCTCGAGTGCCAGGTCCACCAGGTCGAGAAGGCGGCGCGGAGCGCGACGGGCGTCGGCGGGGTCATCCAGCCACGCGGCGAAGCCGCGGATCAGCCGTTCCAGCAGCCTGGCTTGCCCGCGCTGGTAGACGGTGAGGTCCGGACGGTCCAGGATGAAGCGCTCGTGCAGGAACTTCAGGACAGACACCTCGTGCCAGGCGGCCTGGTTCAGACTCACATGGCCTGAACGCGGAGGCGGCGAGGCGTGGACCACTACCGACGTCTGCAGGTGGTCGATCCAGCGGGCGGTGAAAGTGGCCAGCGCCCGTTCCGCGTCGCGGGAGCCGTCGAAGGGCGACTGCAGCAGACCATCCACCACCTCGGTGAAGACGCGGTCCACCGCCTCCTGGAAGGCATCTGCCGAAGCGATCCAGGAATCCTTGCGCTGCAACCGGCGCCACAGCAGCTCCAGGGCGTACCCGGGGATGCGTCCGCCTAAGACCAGCTCCGCACTGTCGAGGGCAGCCAGTTTCCGGCGTCCCCGCTGCCAAGCCCGGAACTCCGCAGAGATCGCCGCTTGATTCAGCAGGCCGGCCCGATAGAAATCGTCCAGGTCATGAAGCGAATAGGCGATGTCATCGGCGATGTCCATCACCGAGCACTCCACCGTCTGCTGATGCTCGGCAATGCGGGGATAGGCGCCGCGGGCGTCTTGCATCGCGGGAAGATCAAGCGAATAGACCGAGAACTTCCTCGCGCCGGCGCCGTCGGGTGAGGGCGCGAGGCCGCGGGGAGTCTCTGCCCCGCCGTCGCGTCCCTGGCCCTCCTGGCGCAGCCAGGGATACTTCAGCACTGCGGCCCGCACGGCGGCGGTCAGGTTCAGGCCCGCGCCGTCGCGGTCGAATTCGTCCAGGCGGGTCAGGATCCGGAAGGACTGGGCGTTGCCCTCAAATCCCTCCGCCAGGCCGAGGTGCTGACGGGCCAGCCGGTCCAGGGTCTGCTCACCCAGATGCCCGAACGGCGGGTGTCCCAGGTCATGGGCCGCGGCAGCGGCTTGCACCACGGCGGGGTGGCAGCCTCCCAGGGACTCGATGGTCTGACCTGCCGAGCTCGTATCAGCCTGGAGCGAGACGGCGATGGACCGTGCGACCGCAGCCACCTTCAACGAATGCGTGAGCCGATTGTGAATAGCCAGGCCAGCTCCGGTCTGAGAGATCACCTGGGTGACCGCAGTGAGCCGGGAATAGTACGGGGAGAAGCGGATGCGCTCCAGGTCGGCCCGGAACTCCGGACTGCGCTCAATCTGCTGGGAGGCGGTCAGGCTCTCCGGGACCAGCCGCCTCTGGCGCGGATCACTGTCAGGGGCGCTCTCCGGACTGACCGGCTGTGCGGCTGGGGTCTCCATTCTCCGACCCTATAAGAGACTCACGCCCAAATGCCTGAACGCCTGAATGCCGGCCGTGGAGAGACCGGCGGGCATTCCCGGACGGTGGCGACCCGTCGGCTGTGCCGCGCGGTTCGCTCCTATGATGTGACAGTGAACTCCGCTGCCCGCCCTTCGGCTTCCTCCTACGCCTCACAGGGAGTCATCCTCATGCTGGTGGGAACGTTGGCGCTCGCCGGGTCGGCGGCCATGATCTCGGCCATCGACGCTGAGCCCATCAGTACCGCCGCCTGGCGCTGTCTGCTCGCGGTGCCGATGCTGCTGCCCTTCGCCCTGTGGGAACTCGGTCGGGTTGAGCGCAGCGCGGCGCTTCCGCGTGCCACGCTGGTCGGTGCCGTCGTCGCGGGCGTGGCTATCGGCGTGGACTACAGCTTCTACAACACCTCCATCCTGCTCATCGGCGCCGGCATCGCCACGGTGCTGATCAACATTCAGCTGGTGATCCTTCCCCTCATCGCTTGGATGGTCGAGGGCGTGCGCCCGATGCCGGCGCTGGCCTGGATTGTGCCGCTCATGCTGCTGGGCGTGGCGCTGACCGCCGGGGCCTTCGACGCCGGCTCGCTGAACCTCACGGGCGTGCTCGCCGGTCTTGCTGCGGGTACCGGGTATGCGCTCTATCTGGCGATCATCCGACGAACCGCCCCGCCCACGCTGAGGCCGGCGCCGTTCACGGTGCTGGCCATCGTCTGCCTCTCAGCCGGTCTGGTGACGCTGGTGGCGGCGCTGGCTTCCGGGCGGCTGACGGTGCCGCAGGGAACGGGGTGGCTGTGGTTCCTCGCGCTGGCGTTCGTGGGGCAGGTGGTCACCTATCTGTGCTTCAACATCGCGATGACCAGAGTCTCTGAGACCACGTCGAGCACGCTGATGCTCTTAAGCGCGGTCTTCGCCCTCGGCTTCGGTGTGGTGCTGTTCGACCAGGTTCCCACTCTCTGGCAGCTGCTGGGCTGCGCGATGATCATTGCGGGGGCGTGGTTCGCCAGCGTTAGGTCTGCGCGCAGAGGCTGAGTCGTGAGCGGAACCGCGTGGTGCGGGGCTGGTCAGCGCAGGCCGGCCATCTTCCGTCCGATGTCCACCAAGGAGACGCGGTGCAGGGAGTCCACCTCGGTGAGGGGGAACCACGCGACGTCGTCGGTGCTGCCGTCCTCTTCGACACGCAGCTGACCGCCGGTCAGATGGGCGCGGTAGATGATGCGCAGCGCCTGCATCGGAATGCCGAGCTTGGCAGGGGAGAGGCGGCGCTCGCCGGGGATGACCATGTTGTCGATGCCCAGCAGCTCATCCACTTCACACGTGTAGCCGGTCTCCTCGAAAACCTCCCGCACGACGGCGTCAACAGGATCCTCACCCGGGTCAATTCCGCCGCCGGGCAGGGTCCAGCCTCCCGAGGCCCCGGGTTCGTGCCAGTGGGGCAGAAGCATGCGCCCGGCGTCGTCGGTGATCACAGCGTAGGCAGAGACTCGCAGATCCACTCGTGCACTGTAGCAGTGCAGTCCTGCCATCACGACGCTCAGGCGGAGCGCAGGGAATCCTCCACTGCCTGACCCACCAAGCGGGCAGCATCGGCGTAACTGCCGGGTCGGGTCCCGCGTAGGTCAGGCGCAGATACGGTGCCGTCGGCTCGGCCGGAAAGGCTCGTTGCCGGGCACCACACTCACCCCGACCTGGTCCAGACGGCGAAGCACCTCGGCCAGGTCGGCCTGCCCGGGCAGGCGCGCCCACAGCTGCAGCCCTCCGCGGGGGACATGCTCCAGCTCCAGGGCAGGGGCATGTTCGCTGAGCGAGCGGACGAGCAGGTCTCGGCGGGCTCCCAGCTGCGGACCGAGGTGGCGCAGGTGCGTGCGCCAGGCCGGCTGGGTCACCACGTCCAGGGCCACCATCTGCAGTGCGGCGCTGACGTAGATCGACTCTGACTGGGCCACGTGGAGCAGCCGCTGTCGCGCCGGGCCGCGCGCGATCACCGCTGCCACACGGACCGCGGGGGAGACGCTCTTGGTCAGAGAGCGCAGGTAGATCACATGCCCGTCCTCGTCCTGAGCGGCGACTGGTCGAGGCGCGCCTTCGATCGAGAAGTCGTGGGCCCAATCGTCTTCGATCAGGAACGCGCCGTGACGACGCACCGTGGTCAGCACCTGTGTGTGCAGCGAGGCAGACCAGAGCGCCCCGTGCGGATTGGCGTAGTGGGGCTGGACGTAGAAGGCGCGCGCCCCGGTCTGGGTGAAGGCGCGGTCGACGTCGGCCGGATCGGGCCCTTGGGGCGAGCGGGGGATGGGCACAAGCTGCACGCCGGCCTGGGCTGCGGCGAGGATCGCGCCCCAGTACGTGGGGGATTCGATGAGCAGCGGCTCTCCGGGGCCCACCAAGGCTCGGAACGCGGCGGAGAGACCGCTCTGGCTGCCCGGGAAGATGATCACGTCCCCTGCGGTGGGGGCAGGGGCGCTGGGCTCTGTCACGGCTGCCAGCTCAGCGGCGAACCAGGCGCGCAGATCGGGCAGTCCCGCAGCGGACGGCCAGGTCAGGATGGTCCGGCTGCGGGCAGCACGGGCAAAGGCGGTGCGCACCAGTCGCTCGGGGAGCAGATCCGCGTCCGGGAACCCCGATCCGAGGCCCAACCCCTCCCGGGAGGGTATCCGCAGTGCCGAGGCCAGTTGTCCTCCGTCATGAGGCCGAGGACCCAGGGCAGCGGTCTGCCTGTTCGTGGGTACCGGGCGCGCGGTGCTGGACCGATCTGCTGCTCTTCGCCGCGGTCGTGGCCGGGGCCTTCGGATATGCCGAAGGGGGAATGCTGGCCCGCGAGCTCGGCGCCTGGCAGACCATCGCCTGGGCGTTGGTCCTGACGCTGCCGCTGATGACGGTGCTGACGGCTCTGGCCTGGGCCCACCATCCGCCACAGGCAGGGCTGACGCAATGGGCGGCCTTCGGTTATCTGGGGGTCCTCTCCATGTTCCTAGGATTCTTCGCCTGGTACCGCGGGCTGGGACTAGGGCCCATTTCCCGATTCAGCCAGGTGCAGCTGATCCAGCCGGTACTGACCCTGGGGTGGGCCGCGCTGATCCTGGGCGAGGCGCTGACCTGGTTCACCGTGCTCGGCGGCGTCGCCGTGATCCTCTGCGCAGCGGCCGCCGTGCGCGTGCGCACCGTCTCCCAGAAGGTAGGTTCATAGGGTGCAGCTGCTCTCTCTCATGCTCTTTGTGGTCGCTGGTGCCGGCACCCCTGGGCCCAACAACACCATCGTGATGGCTTCCGGTGCGAGCTTCGGCTTCCGCCGCACTCTTCCCGCGGTGCTGGGCGTTAACGTCGGGTTCCCTGTGATGATCGTGCTCGTGGGCCTGGGTCTGGGACAGGTCCTGGCCCAGTGGCCGGTGGTGCTGGACGTGCTGCGCCCCATCGGCGTGGCCTACCTGCTGTGGCTGGCCTACAAGATCGCCACCGGCCCCACCAATCTGCAGGCCCGCCGCGAAGGCAGGCCCCCGGGATTCATGCAGCTGGCGCTGTTCCAGTTCGTCAATCCCAAGGCGTGGACCCTGGCCGTGGCTGCGCTGGCGACCTTCACCGGGTTCTGGGAATCGTTCCTGGCCGAGGTGCTGGTTATTGCTGCCTTCGCGCTCGTCTTTGGCGCACCCTGCACCGTCGCCTGGACTCTGCTGGGTGTCGGGGCCGGGCGGTTCATCTCTAAGTCCTCACATCTGCGCGTGTTCAACCTGGTCATGGCCGGATTGCTGGTGCTTTCGCTTGTTCCCGCCTTCGTGGAGATCTGGGGCTCGGTTCAGCCGTTGCTGGCCTGATTCGGCTCCCAAGCAGCGTTCGGTGATGGACTTTCGCAGTATTTAGGGCGCAATATGCCGCCAGATAGCGCCACAATCCATCACCGAACGTAAGGACCGGCCTCGACCGGGTCAGCCCTGCGTGGCGTCGGTGAAGGCCTCGCGCAGCGCGGTGCGGCAGGCCTGAGCGGCGGGGGTCTCTGCCGAGGACCGCCGCGCCGTGGTGTAGATGGTCCGGGCGGGCGCCTGCGGCAGCGGCAGGAGGGCGACGTCGTCGGTGTCCTGCTCCTTCAGCAGCAGCTCAGGCAGGATCCCCACCGCAAGCCCAGCACGGATCAGCTGCAGGTGAGAGAGCAGATCATCAGTGGTGAACCGCACGTCCGGCTCAAATCCCAGGGCCCGGCACTGCTGGACGCACCATTCGCGCGACGCCGTCCCAGGAGGCTCCATGACCCACGGATAGGCGTCCAGATCCTCCGGTGCAGTACCGGCCAGCGGCGCGGGCACCACAACCCACAGCCGGTCAGTGCCCAGGACCTCACTGTCGAACTCGGCCTGCCGGGGCCGGCTAACCCCCGGATACTGCTCAGCCACCACCACATCGTGGCGCCGCCCCGCCAAGTCGAAGAGCGCCTGCTCCGGAGGCGCCTGCACCACCTCCACCCGCAGGTCCGGGTGATCCGCCTTCAGTCGGCTCAGCGCCGCCGGCGCCAGGGTCAGGGCCACCGACTGGAACACGGACAGCCGCAGCACACCGGAGAGCTCGGGCTCCCCGGCGGAGAGCGAGCGGAGTGCCTCATCCTCCAGGTCCAGCATCATCCGGGCATGCTCAGCCAGTCGCACACCGGCAGGGGTGAGTCGCAGGGTCCGGCCGCTGCGGTGAAACAGCTCAGCGCTGGCGTCGCGCTCCAGCTGGGTCAGCTGCTGGGAGACGGTGGAGGGACTCAGGCCCATGGCCTCCGCCGCCGCGGAGACGGTGCCGCGCAGCCGGAAGGCGTGCAGCAGACGAAGGCGATGGAGGTTCAGCATGACGCCGATGTTACTGATCATCCGACGCTTCCGTGAATCACTGTTCGGTTTTCCCGAAAAGCCCAGGGAGCCTTCCTACTCTGAGGTGTATGAGCGAGACCACACCCGCCCCGACCTCTGCCCCCGCCGTCCGCGATGAGCTTGCCCGCCTGGGTGATGCTGCGGTGGAGAAGGTCAGCCACTGGCTGCAGCAGACCCAGACTTCCGGCATCAAGCCCCACGCTTCGGCCGAGCGGCTCTCCGCCGTGCTCTCCCACCCCACCGGCCTGGACTTCACCGTCGGCTTCGTGGACCGGGTCATCCGCACCGAGGACTCCAAGGCCGCGGCCTCCGCACTCGCCGAGCTCGGCGAGCTGGCCCCTGACACCCTCGGGGCGCTGGACCGCGCGCAGATTCAGGCCGGCTCCGCCCTGGGCCGGATGCTGCCGAACGTCGTGGTTCCCGCCGCCCGGACCCGCATGCGCTCAATGGTCGGCCACATGGTCGTCGACGCCCGCGATAAGCAGTTCGGCAAGGCCGTGGCCCGCATCAAGAAGGACGGCAACCGCCTGAACATCAACCTCCTGGGTGAGGCCGTCCTCGGCGAGGAGGAGGCGAATAAGCACCTGGAGGACACCGTGCGGCTGCTGCGCCGCGACGACGTCGACTACGTCTCCATCAAGGTCAGCTCCATCGCCTCCCAGATCTCCATGTGGGGCTTCGAGGAGACGGTCAACTACGTGGTGGAGCGCCTCATCCCCCTCTACACGGAGGCCGCCAAGGCGCCCGCCGGCTCCAAGTTCATCAACCTGGACATGGAGGAATACCGCGATCTGCGCTTGACCATTGCGGTCTTCAAGCGTCTGCTGTCCATGGAGCAGATGAAGAGCTATGAGGGCGGAATTGTCCTCCAGGCCTACCTCCCCGATGCTCTGGGCGCGATGCAGGAGCTTGCGGAGTTCGCCAACAAGCGGGTCGACGACGGCGGCGCCGGCATCAAGGTGCGTCTGGTCAAGGGCGCGAACCTCGCTATGGAGCGCGTGCACGGTGAGATCGCCGGCTGGCCCGTGGTGACGTGTGAGTCCAAGGAGGCCACCGATGCCAACTACAAGCTGGTGCTGCACTGGCTGCTGACGCGCGAGAACGTGCGTGGCGTGCGCCTGGGCGTGGCAGGCCACAACCTCTTCGACATCGCCTTCGCCCACCTGCTGGGCGCCGAGCGCGGCGTGGCCGAGCAGCTGGAGTTCGAGATGCTCCAGGGAATGGCCGCCGAGCAGCAGGCCGCGGTCCGCCAGGATGTGGGAGACCTGCTGCTCTACGTGCCGGCAGTGCGCCCGTCAGAGTTCGACGTCGCCATCTCCTATCTGGTGCGCCGACTGGAGGAGAACGCCGCCAGCGAGAACTTCATGTCCGGCATCTTCGACCTCTCCGTGGACGAACGGGGGCAGGGCAGCGAGATCTTCGACCGCGAGGAGAAGCGCTTCCGTGGTTCCCTCAACGCTCTGGCGCAACTGATCGAGACCAAAGGACACACCCCGCCGAATCCGGCTCATCTGCAGGACCGCCTGGCTGAGGAGCAGGCTCCACTGCCGGAGTACACCGAGATTCCGGCCTTCATCAATGAGCCCGACACTAACCCCGCGCTGGAGGCCAACCAGCGCTGGGCCGAGCAGGCCATGGCTCGGGCCACTCCGGAATGGCTGGCGACCCAGCCGGTGCCTGACACCGTCACCGAGGCCGACATCGACCCGCTCGTGGAGCGGGCCCGTGCCGCGGCCGCTGACTGGGCGGCCCGTCCTGCCGCAGAGCGTGCCCGCATCCTTTACCGGGCCGCCGATATTCTGGCCGCTCGCCGCGGGCACCTCATCTCCCTGGCGGCAGCCGAGGTGGGCAAGTCCGTGGCGCAGACCGACCCCGAGGTCTCTGAAGCTATTGACTTTGCCCGGTACTATGCCCACAGCGCGCTGGAGCTGGAGCGTGTGGACAACGCCCGCTTCACTCCCGATGCTCTCGTGCTGGTCACCCCGCCGTGGAACTTCCCGCTGGCCATCCCCTTTGGCGGCACTGTTGCCGCCCTGGCCGCAGGTGCCGCGGTGATCCACAAGCCCTCGAACCCGACCCCGCACTGCTCGATGGCACTGCTGGAGGCCCTGTGGGAGGCCGGCGTACCGCGTGAGGTGCTCCACGGCGTCTACCCCTTCGAGGGCGAAGCTGGCAAGAAGCTGGTCAGCCACGACGGCATCGACCGCGTCATTCTCACCGGCGCCTCCGAGACTGCCGCCCTCTTCCGCTCGTGGAAGCCCCAGATGCGCATCAACGCCGAAACCTCGGGGAAGAACGCGCTGATCGTGACGCCCGCCGCTGACCGTGATCTGGCGGTCGCGGACCTGGTCAACTCCGCCTTCGGCCACGCGGGCCAGAAGTGCTCCGCTGCATCCCTGGGCATCCTCGTCGGCAGCGTCTACAGCTCTGAGCGGTTCCGCCGTCAGCTGGTCGACGCCGCCAAGTCCCTGGTGGTGGATTGGCCCACCAATCTCTCGGCCACCGTGGGTCCGCTCACCGAGGACCCCAGCGAGAAGCTGCACCGGGCCCTGACCACCCTGGAGCCGGGCGAGTCCTGGCTCCTGGAGCCCCAGCAACTCGATGAGACCGGCAAGCTCTGGAGCCCCGGTATCAAGACCGGCGTGAAGCCCGGCAGCTTCTTCCACCTCACAGAGGTCTTCGGCCCGGTGCTGGGTCTCATGGAGGCCAAGAACCTTGACGAAGCGATCGCGCTGCAGAATCAGGTCGACTACGGCCTCACCGGCGGCATCCACTCCCTCGAGGTTGCTGAGGTCTCCCAGTGGCTGGAGCAGGTGGAGGTCGGCAACGCCTACGTCAACCGCGGCATCACGGGCGCAATCGTCCAGCGCCAGTCCTTCGGCGGCTGGAAGCAGTCTTCGGTGGGTCTGGGCTCCAAGGCCGGAGGTCCCAACTACGTGATGCTCTTCGGCCAGTGGTCCGACGAGGTGTCCATCACCGACGCCGCCCGCACCGCACCGCCGGCAGCCGGCACCGGCCAGGCCGCCCTGCTGGAGTCCGCCGCGGAGAAGAAGCTCATCGACGCCCAGGAGCTGGCATGGCTCAAGGCTGCTGCGGCCTCCGACGCCGCGGCATGGGCTGAGGAGTTCGGTCAGGCCAAGGACCACACGGGGCTCAGCGCTGAGGCCAACATCTTCCGCTACCTGCCCGAACACGTGCTGCTTCGCGTGGGGGCCGAGGTCGAGCCCAAGGAGGTCCTGCGAGTGGCACTGGCTGCCATGACCGCCGGCACCACCATGGACCTCTCCGTGCACCCGAAGATCTCCAAGGAGACCAAGAAGGCGCTCAACGCGATCAGCCCCAGCATCATCGGAGCCTCCGTCAAGGAGGACGACGCCGCTTTCGGTGAATCCCTGGCCGCGGGCACCCACGATGCAGGTGTGGGCATCCGCGTCCGGGTCCTCGGCAGCCTCAGCACCGAGGTGCATCAGGCGGTGGCGCACCGCCCCGAGGTCGCTCTGCTGGACGACGCCGTCACCGCCTCAGGCCGCGTGGAGCTGCGCTACTGGGTCAAGGAGCAGGCCGTGTCCATGACGCTGCACCGCTTCGGCAACGCCAGCCCGCGCTTCCACGCGCTGGCGAAGCAGCTGCGACAGGGCGACTGAGCAGCACCGGGCGCTACCGGCAGCGCAACGAAACTGCTGCCGGCGTCGTCGTCGATTAGGTTGGATTCATGCGTGAGAACCCCGACTACGCCTTCGACGACGTCGCCGGCATCAAAGAGTTCATCCGGCAGAACCCGTGGTGCACTTTCACTACCTATGTGCCCGGTGCCGGCCTGGTGGCCTCCCACTACCCGGTGATGCTGGAGGAGGACATCTTCGGCGACCGTGCCGGTGCCGCTGAGGACGGTGTCGAGAAGATCGTGCTGGTCTCCCACGTAGGGCGCCCTGATGAGGAGAAGCATCAACTGGGGCAGCACGAGATGCTGGCGATCATCCAGGGCCCCCATGGCTACATCTCTCCGGGCTGGTACGGCTACCGCCCGAACGTGCCCACTTGGAACTTCGCGGTCGCCCACCTGACCGGCACCCCGGAGATCCTCAGCGATCAGGAGAACCTCACGGTGCTCGACGCCCTCGTGGAGCACTTCGAGAAGGTGCTCCCGGACCCGCACCTGCTGCACGCCACCGCCGAGAACTCGGAGTACGCCCACCGTATTGTCCGGGGGACGGTGGGCTTCCGGCTCGAGGTGACCCGCTTCGAGGCCAAGGAGAAGATGAGTCAGGACAAACCGGCGTCCTCGGTGCGCACCATCATTGACACGCTGCGCGCCCCCGGACCCTACACCAACCCCGCTCTGGCCGAGCGTATGGAGCACGTCAACGCCGTGAAGCTGAGCGCAGAGTCCTCAGCCGGTGAGAAGGAGGCCTGAGCCGATGAGCGCCCACCCGCTGCTGCTGACCAATGTCCGCCTGCCCCAGCCGCCCGCCGGCACCGACGACGCCGTCCGGGCAGGGCTGCCGGACTATCCCCTGAGCACCGCGCCCCTGCAAGATGTGCTGCTGCGCCACGGTGTTGTCGACGCCGTCGCCCCCGCCGGCCAGGTCTCCCGGAACGGGGTGGAGGTCCATGATCTGGACGGACGTTTCCTTCTCCCCGGGCTGTGGGACCACCACGTCCACTTTTCCCAGTGGACCATCCAGCAGCAACGCCTAGACCTCTCCGCCACCGCCAGTGCGGCAGATGTGCTGGCCCTGGTGCGCGGTGCGATCATCCGTCATGAGGGCGGACCCCTGGTGGGATACGGCTTCCGCGACGGGCTCTGGCCCGATACCCCCAGCACCGAGGCCCTGGACGCTCATTCCGGGAGCGTGCCCGTCATCCTCATCTCCGGGGATCTGCACTGCGCCTGGGCCAACACCGCCGGGCAGCAGCTGCTGCAGATCACCCCCGACGACGGCGGCCTGGTCCGTGAGGACGCGTGGTTCCCGGCCCTGGAGCGCCTGCAGAACCTCACGGAGGTGACCACCAGTCAGTACCAACAGGTCGCCGAGGCCGCTGCCCGACGCGGGGTGGTCGGCATCGTGGAGTTCGAGAACACCGACAACCTCACCGCCTGGCCCCTTCGCGCCCAGGCGGGAGTGGAATCCCTCCGCGTTGAGGTCTCGATCTGGCCCGACTACCTGGATGCTGCAGTCGCCCGCGGGGTCAAAACCGGGGACCCCCTGGACGAGCGGGGACTGGTGACCGTCGGGCCCCTGAAGGTCATTGCCGACGGGTCGCTGAACACCCGCACCGCCTGGTGCTGGGACCCGTATCCGGGGATGGACGCGGCCCATCCGCATGCCTGTGGCATGGCTACCGTGCCCCTGGATCAGTTGCAGCAGACCATGGCCACGGCCCATTCTGCAGGCATCGCCGCCGCGATCCACGCCATCGGTGACCGGGCCAATACCGCGGTTCTTGACGCTTTCGAAGCCCTGGGCATGACCGGGGTCATCGAGCACGCCCAGCTGCTGAGGGATGAAGACATTCCCCGGTTCGCCGCTCTCGGGCTGGCCGCGAGCGTGCAGCCCGAGCACGCCATGGACGACCGCGAGGTTGCCGATGCTTACTGGGCCGGGCGCACCGGACGGGCCTTTGCGCTACGTTCCCTTCACGAAGCCGGTGCGGAGCTGCGCCTGGGCTCCGATGCTCCGGTGTCCCCGCTGGACCCATGGGTAGCGATGGCGGCGGCCACCACCCGCACCCGCGGCGACCGCGAGCCCTGGCATCCCGAGCAGGCCATTCCGATGGAGGTCGCTCTGGCTTCCTCCACTCGGGGACGCACCCGGGTGAGAGTGGGAGATGCGGCTGACCTGGCCGTCGTCGAACGTGATCCCTATCTCTGCACCGGTGACCAGCTGCGCACCATGCCGGTAGCGGCAACCCTGCTGGGCGGACGCTACACCTGGTTCGACCTATAGCATGTACCTGTGGAGCGACTGAATGATCTGGACCGGCGACTGATTGCGGCACTGCGAAAGGACGGCCGGGCTCCGATCTCCGCACTGGCCGAGCAGCTGGGAGTCTCCCGGGCGACGGTCACCAGCCGGATCGACAAACTCACCGCAGCCGGCATCATCACCGGCTTCAGCGTCAAGACCCGCGACGCCGGCGACACCACCGGGGTGCGGGCCCTGTCCTTCATCGGGGTCACCGGCGGTACCACCACCACGGAGAAGGTCATCGCCGCACTGCGGGGCTTCCCCGAGGTGGAGCGGCTGCATACCACCAACGGTGAATGGGACCTGGTGGCTGAGGTCAGCTGCTCGGACCTCAAGGAGCTTGACGTGATGCTCCGGCGCATGCGCGAAATCGAGGGAGTGCGCAACAGCGAAACGAGCCTGCTGCTGCGCTCAGTGTTCGTGTAGGGCCGCGCCTCCCCCGGATACTGTGGAGGCTATGCCTGCATTGTCCCCACAGCCGCTCGCTGCTCCCGATCATTCTGCGGCCCACGCACTGTGGAGCGCCTACGCCGCCGCCGAGCCCCTTGCCGCGGCCGCTGCTCCCGACTACCTCGTGGACCAGTTCGGGGATCACCGCGAACTGGCCGATGAGTTGCTGGGCCTGGTCGCCGCAGGCGTGAAGACCGGCACCGCCAGCCTCCTGGCCGAGTACGTCTGGGAGGGTGAGGTGCCACCGGGCATCGGTTCGCATACGATCTTCTGTTCCGGCGACGGAGCCCCGCGCGTCGTGGTGCGCACCGTAGGCCTTCGGATCTGCCGCTTCGATGAGGTGACCTCCGAGTTTGCCTACACCGAGGGGGAGGGTGATCGCAGCCTGGCCCACTGGCGCCATGAACATCAGGTGTTCTGGGAGCGCGTCACCCAGGCCGCAGGCCGGAGCTTCAGCCCTGACATGGAGGTTCTCTGCGAGAACTTCGTGAAGGTGTGGCCCCCGGAGGGAATCTCAGACCCCGGATAGGGTGTCGACGCGGTGCCTGCCCAGGAGTACTGTGAGAGTCACTGACGACCCTGCAGCGGCCAGCGCTGTACGACTGTGCCGGGAGTCCGGCTGAGAGTGAGTTCGCATGAAAGCCAGCGCCTACGTGGTGGAGCGCACCAATGCCCCGTTCGTTCTCGAGGACATTGAGCTTGATGCTCCCGGTCCCGGTGAGGTGCTGGTCCGCGTCGTCTCCACCGGTGTGTGCCACACCGACATGATCGCTCGTTCCGGGGACATGCCCCTTCCGCTGCCCGGCATCATGGGTCATGAGGGCGCCGGAATCGTTGAGGAGGTCGGAGACGGGGTGACCACGGTGAAGGCCGGCGACCGCGTCATCATGGGATGGCCCTTCTGCGGCGAGTGCCGCAACTGCCGCCGCGGAGAGCACCGCTACTGCGCCCAGCTGGGTCCTGCCGTCCTTTCCGGGCGCCGGTACAGCGGCCCCCAGACAGGCCAGAGTTCCTACCGCCGGAGCGACGGCTCAGAGCTGTCCGGGCACTTCTTCGCCCAGTCCTCCTTCGCCACCTACTCCATCACCACCGCCAACTCCGTGGTGAAGCTCGATGACGACGTCGACCTGGACATCGCCGGGGTGCTGGCCTGCGGCATCACCACTGGGGCGGGGGCCATTCTCAACACTGCCAAGCCCGCCGCGGGGGACTCCCTGGTGATCTACGGAGCCGGCGCGGTGGGCCTGGCTGCGGTGATGGCCGCAGTCAACACCCCAGCCACCACGATCATCGCCGTGGACCTCCACGACTCGCGCCTGGCGCTCGCGGAGAAGTACGGAGCCACCCACACCATCAACTCCCGCGAGGGCGGGGTGAAGGAGAAGATCCGCGAGATCGTCGGCGGTGACGTCGACTACGCGGTGGACTGCACGGGCGTCATCGCCGTCATCGAGGAGGCCGCCGAGATCATCGGCATGCTGGGCACCCTCATCCTGGTGGGCGGGGCCCCCGCAGGTTCACGCTTCAGCGCCGATCACGCCAGCTTCCTGTGGGGCCGCACTGTGGTGGGCACGCTGGGCGGCGGAGGTACCGCGCATGACCTCATTCCCGCTCTGCTGCAGCTTAACAAGCTGGGACGCTTCCCCTTCGACGAGCTGATTCGGTTCTATGACTTCGATCAGCTGGAACAGGCCGTGGCCGACAGCACCTCCGGCGAAACGGTCAAGCCGGTGCTGCGGGTGGGCTGAGCTCCCCGGGACGCCGGCGTCTCAGGCACCTGCCTGTCGGGCGTCGGCGGCCGGAGCCCTGAGCGCCCGCTTCACCGCTACGCTGGCCCCTCCCTCCTGCGTTGTGTCGGATTCAGGGCGTCCTTTCCCCATCCGGGACCGAAAAGGCGCACTAAATCCGACAGACACGGCGGCCATGGGCGGAGGCATCTCTCCGCCCCGGGTCTCAAGCGCGCGCGTGCTGGGCGTCTGTGGCCTGAGCCCTCAGCGCCCGGGCCAACTCGTCGCGGCCCTCACCCAGCATGCGCGCCAGCGAGGGGTGCTCCTGGCCCACCGCGGCGATCGTCTCCTCGGCCTGCTGCAGAGTCTCAGGGCTGACGTCCCACGTGGGGAACAGCTGCACCGCCAGCGTCAGCGCCAACTCCTTCGACGCTCCGGCCCATACGCCGGGGATGCGCTCGAAGAACTCCCGGGTGTACCCCCGCAGCAGCGACCTCTCCTGCACTCTCCGGAAACCGGCGATTGCCCGGCGCTGCTCCGAGTTGGTGAAGGACTGCTCCACCATGAGTCTGCGCCACGTCTCTGCCTTGACCGCCTCCTCAGGCCGAGCAGCCAGCGCCTCGATGCGCGCCAGGTGTCCCGAAGCGGTCGCATCCGCCGCGGCGGCCTCCTCAACAAGGGACTCGACGTCCCCCTCGCCCAGCGAGGCCAAGGCGGTGAGCAGCTCCCAGCGCAGGTCCGTGTCGATGCTGCGGCCCTGAAGCACGACGCCGCCACTCAGCAACCCGCGCAAGAACTCACCCTGCTCTGAGGTCGCGTGGGTGAACAGCGCCTTCAGGTACTGCAGCTGCCGGTCAGAGCCGGGTTCTGCCTGCTCCAGCAGGGCCCGCAGTACCGATGAGGTGCCGGTCTTGGCGGTATGGGCGTTCTCCGGGGCCACGTAGAGGTTCAGCGCGGTGCCCACCTGACGCAGCAGCGTCCGCAGCACCGAGGAGTCCGTCTCCACGTGCAGATGCTCGGCGATCAGGCCGAGGAACTCACTGGCCGGCAGCAGACCATCGCGCACTGCCTCCCAGAAGCTGGTCCACAGCAGGGTGCGGGCCAGCGGATCGGTGATGCTGCTCAGGCGCGCCTTAGCGGTGTCCGCGGAGGCTGCGTCGAGGCGAATGCGGCAATAGGCCAGGTCACCGTCATTGGGCAGGATCAAGGCGCCCCGGGAGGTGCCGACCAGGGCGGGGACGTCGGTGATCTCGCCCTCGACATCGAGTTCCTGCTCGGCGATGCGGACAAGGTTGCCGGCGTCGTCGGCGTCGTAGATGCCCAGCTTCACCCGGTGCGGGCGCAGCAGGCCGTCCGCCTCATCCGGCAGCTGACGGATCTGCAGAGAGGTGAGGATCCCGTCGTCGCTCTGGGCTTCCACCGCCAGGGTGTTGACACCGCTGGACTGCAGCCAGGCCTCGGTCCAGGCCTCCAGGTCCCGGCCCGAGGCGGCGCTGAGGTGGCGCATCAGGTCGCTCAGCTCCGTGTTGGACCAGGCGAACTCGGAGAAGTAGCTGCGGACCCCGGCAAAGAAGTTCTCCTGACCCACCCAGGCCACCAGCTGACGCAGCACGGAGGCCCCCTTGGCGTAGGTGATGCCGTCAAA
Source organism: Nesterenkonia flava (assembly GCF_031432335.1). NCBI lineage: Bacteria > Bacillati > Actinomycetota > Actinomycetes > Micrococcales > Micrococcaceae > Nesterenkonia > Nesterenkonia flava. Next base: position 56,159 of record NZ_JAVKGT010000015.1, read on the forward strand.
GTTGACCGCCACATCATCGAGGTCGCGGATTTCCGCCATGATGGGGTGTGTCGAGGAGAGCTGGTCCTGCTTGTACGCCCAGTTCTTCTCCAGGGCGGCGAATGCCGTCCACGCTTCAGTGAACTCCTTGGTGCCTTCGGCGGCGGCCAGGGTGGAGGTGAACTCGGCGAAAGACTCGTTGAGCCAGAGATCGTTCCACCAGCGCATCGTGACCAGGTCTCCGAACCACATGTGCGCCAGTTCATGCAGCACCGTGATGGCTCGGGCGTGATGCATGGCCTGGGGCACCGCAGACCGGAAGACATAGTCCTCCAGGAACGTCACGGCGCCGGCGTTCTCCATGGCCCCGGCGTTGAAGTCGGGCACAAAGATCTGGTCGTACTTGGTGAACGGATAGGGTCGGCCGAACTGCTCCTCGAAGAAGGCGAATCCCTCCCGGGTGACGGTCAGCAGATTCTCGGCGTCGAGATGCTCGGCCAGGGAGGCGCGCGCGTAGATACCCAGCGGTATCTTACGTCCGTCGCTGCTTGTCAGAGACGACTCCACGCCCTGATACGGCCCGGCGATGATGGCGGTGACGTAGCTGGAGAGGATCTCGGTGGGGGCGAAGTCCCATACGGCGGTCGCCCCGGAGGTCTGCGGCGCGGGCGTCGGCGAGTTGGAGATGACGCGCCAGTGCGCCGGCGCCGTCACGCTGAAGGTGAACCGGGCCTTCAGGTCAGGCTGCTCGAACACCGTGTAGACCCGGCGGGAGTCGGGAACCTCGAACTGGCTGTAGAGGTAGGTTTCGCCGTCGACCGGATCGGTGAACCGGTGCAGTCCCTCACCCGTCGAGGAGTAGAGCATGCGCGCATCTACCACCAGCGTGTTCTCCTCCTGAAGGAACGGCAGGCTGATGCGCGCCCCGTCATAGACCAGTTCAGGATCCAGGGGCTGGCCGTTGAGCGTGATCTCCGTGATTTCATCAGCGACGACGTCGATCCAGGTGCCAGCCGCGCGTTCCTGCTGGCTGCCGCGGGCCTGGAACTGCACCCGTGTGCGGGAGCCGAAGGTGGCGGCGTCGCCGGTGAGGTCCAGGTGGATCTCATAGTCGCTGACGCTGAGGAGCGCCGCGCGTGCGGCGGCCTCCTCTGCAGTGATGTTCAGCTGGGAGACGGTGGCGCTGGGCTGCGAGGTCGACTCTGGCATGGGATAAGCCTACGGGCGAAGGGGCATACAGGAGCGGAAACGGAGGGAGCCGGAGAGAATTCTCGGATTGACGGCGTCTGTGACGCGATTCGGCCCGCGTGGACGCCGGCAATCCGACAGTAAAGGTTTACTGCACAGCCTCGGCCAGCCGGGCGGGCAGCTCCTCGATCACGACCGGCAGGCTCAGCACATTGCCCGCGGAGATCGCCTGGGCGAGCTCGCTGTCCGGATCGATGAAGACCGCGCGGTTCTCCTGCACCGTGTCCAGAGAGCTCAGCAGGGGGTCGTTCTGCAGCTCTTCGAGGGTGAAGCCTGAGGCGAAGAACACCGCGGCGTCCGCGTCGAAGGCGTCGACCTGTTCCTCGGAGACGTCCACCAAATAGCCTTCGGCGCCCTCTGCCAGAGCCTCGGCAGGCTCATGGAGGGAGAAGCCCAGTCCTTCCAGCAGGGCCCAGCGCATGTCGGTGCCGATATGCAGGCCGTAGGACTCTGCGACCTTGCTGGCTGCGACGGCAGAGAGCTCCTCGAATTCCGGGTGCTCCTCGGCCGCCTGGGCGATCTGCGACTCCACGTCTTCGATGAGCGCCTCGCCGTCCTCGGGAACGCCCAGGGCTTGAGCGATCTGCTGCACCTGCTCGCGCCAGCCGGTCTGCCATGGGGTGGCCCCGACGGGACCGGAGACGTTGGGAGCAATCTCGTTGAGCCGGCTCCAGGTGGCCTCATCGTGGTCGGAATGCACGTCAAGGATCAGGTCCGGTGCCAGGGACTGGATGAGCTCGTAGTCGTAGTCCTCACCGGCGGCACCCAAGTAGGTGGGCTCGCCCTCCAGCAGGTCCTGGGCCCAGGGCCCCACGCCGTGGTTCTCCTCGCCCATCCACATCCAGTCGTAGATGCCGGCCGGCTCAACTCCTAGGGCCAGGGCCACTTCCGCATCGGACCGGCCCGGAGCCACCACGGTGAGCTCGCCGTTCTCGGGCACGTCGATTTCCGCGGTGTCGTAGAGGTACTCCACGGTGATCGGCTCACCGGTGCTGGAGCCGGCGTCGTCGTCGGTGGCGGAGGCGCTGCAGGCGCTGAGCGTCAAGGCGGCCAGACATGAGGCGACGAGGGCGGTGCGAGGGGCGGTTTTCACTGGTTTTCTCCTCTGATGGTGGGTGATTCGGCGGAAATAGGGTGCGCTGAGTTCCGGCGGGGGCCGGAGAGCTCGTGCTTGCCGGAGGTGTGGGGCTAGCTCTGGCGTCGGCTAGGGCGCGGGTGCTCGAGGAATCATGAGCGGCTTGCCGGTCTCGGGATCCTCAATGACCCGGGACTCCACACCGAAGACCTCGCGGATGATCTCTTCGGTGCCGACCTCGGCGGCAGTGCCCTCAGCGACGATGTGTCCGTCCTTCAGCGCCACAATGTGGGTGGCGTAGCGCAGCACCTGGTTGATCTCGTGCAGCACGGCGACCAGCGTCCGCCCTTCCCGCTGCAGGCGGGCGCACAGCTCCAGGACCTCGATCTGGTGGGCGATGTCGAGGTAGGTGGTGGGTTCGTCCAGCAGCAGCAGCGGGGTCTGCTGGGCCAGTGCCATGGCGATCCACGCGCGCTGGCGCTGACCGCCGGAGAGGGAGTCCACCTCTCGGGTGGCCAGTTCGGTCATCTGGGTGTCCGCCAACGCCTGGCGCACCGCCTCCTCATCGGCGGCGGACCAGCGCTTGAACAGGCTCTGATGCGGATGGCGTCCGCGAGAGACCAGGTCAGAGACCGTGATGCCGTCGGGGGCGATCGAGGACTGCGGCAGCAGGCCCACGGTGCGGGCGAGGTGCTTGGTGGGCATGGAGGTGATGGATGCGCCGTCGAGCAGCACCTGTCCCTGGCTGGGACGAATGAGACGTGCCAGGCTGCGCAGCAGCGTGGACTTGCCGCACGCGTTGGGTCCCATGATCACGGTGAAGGAGCCGTCGGGGATGTTCAGGTTGAGGTCCTTCAGGACCGTGCGGTCGTCATACCCGGAGCTCAGGGAGTCCGCGCGCAGGCGTGAGGTGGTCTGCGGGTCGGTGTGGTCCACGGTGTCCTTCTCCAGTGCGGTCTTCTGCTGGTCCCTCGTCGGGGCGGCGTCGAGCGTCTCCGTCATGATGCCTTCTTTCGTCCGAAACCGATAAGCAGCCAGATCAGGTACGCTCCGCCCAGGCTCAGCGTCACGACGCCGACCGGAGGCTGGACGGGAAGCAGGTCCAACCGGGTGATGAGGTCCGAGACGCTCAGCAGCACCGCTCCCATGGCCGCGGCGGGAATGATCTGCACCGTGGAGGAGCGTGTCAGCCGCAGGGCGAGCTGGGGGGCGACGAGGGCGACGAACGCGATGGGGCCCGCCGCCGCGGTGGTCAGGGCCACCAGGATGATCGCGCCGAGCACCATGAGCAGACGCACCCCCTCGGTCCGGATGCCCAGGCCCCTGGCGGGATCGTCTCCCATCTCCATGAGGGTGAGGTCGCGCTGCTTGGCGATCAGCACGGGCACCACCAGCGCCGCCGCCAGGCCAAGGGGAATGACGTGCATCCACGCGATGTCGCTGACGCTGCCGGCGCCCCAGGTTGCTGCGGTGAGGGCCACTTGCAGATCCATGGTGGTGATCAGATAGGTGTTCACGGCGTCGAGCAGAATGGTCATGCCGATGCCGATCAGGATGATCCGCATGCCCGAGACCCCGCCCTTCCAGGCGAGGAAGTAGATGGCGATGCCGGTGACCGTCCCGCCGATGATGGCCCCCAAGGGAGTCATCCACATGCCGCTGGCGCCCAGGAGCGCGACGACGAGTGCTCCTGTGTAGGCCCCGGTGCCGAAGCCGATGATATCGGGGCTGCCCAGCGGGTTGCGGGTGATGGACTGGAAAACCGCACCGGCGATGCCCAGGGCGGCACCGCCGAGCAGGCAGAAGACGATGCGCGGCAGGCGCCATTCCAGAATGACGCGGCTGGTGGCCTCATCCGTCTGGCCCACAAAGGCGCCGAGAGCTTCGGCGGCCCCGAAGGCTGAGGATCCGGTGAGCAGGTTCCACCAGGCAAAGCCCAGTGCTGCCACCACGAGTGCCAGGGTGATCAGTGCGGCGCGCATGTCCACACGGGCGGCCACCGGACCCAGGCGCAGCAGCCGGGAGCGCCCGGTGAACAGCGGGGCCGAATGGGGTGTAGCGGTTGAGGCGCTCATAGGTCACGCACCTTCTTCCGGCGAGTCAGAGCGATGAGTACCGGGGCTCCGAGCAGGGCGGTGACGACGCCGACGGGAAGCTCCGCGGCCACCACCACCCGGGCAAGGATATCGGCGCTGAGCATGAGGATCGGCGCGGCCAGCAGGCTCATGGGCAGCAACCACCGGTAATCGGGGCCCAGGAGCATGCGCAGGGCATGGGGGACGATCAGGCCGATGAACGTCAGGGGGCCGGCGGCGGCGGTTGCCGCGCCGCTGAGCAGGGTGATGGCGATGAGCCCGATCACTCGAGTCAGCATGGGGCGTCCACCCAGGGCGACGGCGGCATCATCGCCTAGTGACAGGGCGTTGACCGCCCGGGGGAGCAGCAGTGCGATGATGACCCCGGCCAGGATGAACGGGAAGATCGTCTCCAGTTCAGAGGTCGAGCGCCCCTGCAGGGAGCCGGCGGCCCAGAAGCGAATGCGGTCAAAGACCTGGGGCATCGACAGGGAGATGGCCAGACTCACCCCGGAGAAGACCGCAGCTAGGGCGACTCCTGAGAGCACCAGTTTGGCGGGACTTTGGGCGGAGCGTCCGGTGGAGCCAATGACATAGACGGCCACGGAGGTGATCAGCGCCCCGGCCATCGCCAGCCAGACGTGGCTGAACCCCAAGGAGGAGCCCATCACCGCGGAGCCGATGACCACGGCGAGCATGGCCCCGGCATTGACTCCGAGCAGCCCGGGATCGGCAAGCGGGTTGCGGGTCAGGGCCTGCATCAGTGCGCCCGCCACCCCGAGGCCGGCGCCTACCAGGATCGCCAGAAGAGTGCGAGGAATGCGCCGATCAAGAATCAGCAATTCATCTGTGTTACGTTCGCCTATCGGCGGTGTTTCGCCAGTGATAAACTTTCCGAGGATTTCCACTACGGTGGCAGCTTCAATGCTCCCCGAGCCGACAAAGAGGCTGACCACGCTGAGCGCGCAGAGAAGCGCTGTGCCGAGCAGAATGATGAGCATTCGGCGTCGGCCTAGAGCAGTACTGGGTACCGCGGCAGGTGATTCTGTCGCGGGGCTATCTACCGTCAATGGCCTGCCTCATGGTGCGAGTGAGTGCCAGTCTGGTGTGGACTGTTGGCACATAAACCTAGACCAGCCCGAGGGGTAGCGCAATCACGATATTGCGACATCTTCTGTTCTTTTTCAGTCATTTCTCTCCCGCCTAAATGAACCCGGGGTGAGTCCCGTAACGCGTCGAAATGCCACCCCAAAGGCTGACGTGGTGGCGTATCCGACTTGCTCCGCGGTTTCTGCGACACTCGTCCCCTGGGCGAGCAGAGCGATCGCACATCGAGCCCGCGCCGTGGCGACCCAGCGTGCGAATCCTACGCCGGTCTCGGCGCGGAACGTGCGCGTGATGGTCCGCGAACTCACGTTCAGGCGTTTGGTCCAGTGGTCCACGGAGTGTGCAGCGGCGGGGTCAGCCAGGATCTCCGCTGCGGCCTCCGCGATGAGTTCGTGGTGAGGAATGTGCAGGATGATCTCCTGCGGCACCGGCTGCAGCAGGTCCATGACCACGGCCTCGGCCCGCTCGCGCTGTGAGGGGCCGATCCCTTCCTGGTCGATGTAGTCCAGCAGCTGTCCCAGCAGAGGGGTGATCTTCACGGTGGTCGGCTCTGCCGCCAGCGCGGGGACGTGCTCGGTGCTGAAGAATGCTGCCCGGTAGACGGCGCCTGCGGGCAGTGTGCCGGAATGCCGCGTTCCGGCGGGAATCCACAGACCGTAGCTGCCGGCAATGGTCCACAGCCGCTGTCCGGTCGCCAGGGTCAGGGCGCCGTCCAGGCACCATAGCAACTCATGGGCGGCGTGGGCGTGGTCGAGCCACTCGGTGTCGCGCTGCAGCTGCTCGCGCTCACCACGAATACGGGTCCACGGAAATCCCAGGGTGGGTCCCTCCTCGCCCCGGCGGATCTCCACCGCGTCCGAGGTCACCGGAGCCGGGGCCACCGGCTGCCCCTCACTGTGTGCGGCGGACATGAGCGGCAAGCCCCAGGACAGCCCCGTACTGCAGGCCGACGACGTCTCGGACGGGGATCTCGGAGGCCTGGTCCTCCTCCGCGAGCTTCTCGCGCAGCCATCGGCTCCACTGCTCCTCCAGGCGCTCGGCGAGCCGGCGCGTCTGTGCGGTGGCCAGTCCAGAGTCGGTCTCCGCTGTGAGGGCACGCAGAAGGGAGCCGCCGAAGCGCAGGCGGAACATCCACACCGCACCCATGGGTCCGCTGAGCTCGGCCACCGTGGCCAGCCGCTGATTCTCGGGCTGTTCGGCGCGGCCCAGCTGGCTGTGCCCGGCCCGGACGATGCCGGGGATGAAGGAGTTGGCCGCCCGGCGAAAGGGTGTATCGAGGCTCAGGTGTGCCTCGGCCTCGTGGAGCAGGCCCTCCAGCAGCTCGCCGGTGGCCACCATCTCCTGGCCTGCGTGGCGCAGGACCTCGGCGTAGTTGGCGTCGGTGGAGGTGGTGTCATCGGCGTCGTCGTGCTTCCAGATGGGCAGTTCGGCGATCATCGACAGGGTGCCGTACTTGCTGGCGTAGCTGGTTGACGCCTGGCCCGCGCTGCCGGGGGGAGCCGGGTCAAGGCCCAGGGATTCCATCCAGTCATAGACCTGCTCGAGGGTGCCCATCTCAAAGACAGCGGGGGCAAGGACCTTGAAGTGGGCAGCTTCGGGCTCTCCCAGGTGCAGGGGGATCCCCAGGTGCTCAGGCAGGGTGGCGAGTAGCTCGTAGAGCTCGGGCACCGGCTCGGAGAGGTAGTAGTAGGCGCCCCCGGACTCAGCGTTGTGCAGCGGGACGTAGAAGTCCGGTCGCGTGAGGTCGATGGCGCGCTGCAGAGCCTGCGTCTCAGGCATCATGGCGTCGAAGTAGGCGCGCTTGTAGCTGAAGGGGAAGGTCCACTCCACCTGCTCCGCCCCGGCGGGACGGTAGAAGTTGCGGTAGTAGAGCTCCGGATTACCGGGCTCGCGGAACCAGCCTTCGTTCAGTCGCATGCCGTCCGGGTCCGCACAAGGAATGGCGTGCCAGTCGGTGTCCAGGCGCTCGCGCAGAGACTCATCGGCGGCGAGGTCCCGGAACAGCTGAACGATGGTCCAGGAGCCGATCGGTTCATTGGGGTGTACACCGCCCACCAGCAGCCCCTGATGGCCCGCTCTGGGTGCGGCCTGACCTGGCTCATGCGCGGGGGTGGCGGTCAGGGTGTAGAGCACCAGCGGCTCGCCCAGCCGCGAGGTGCCGATGCGCTGCACCTTTACCAGCTGGGGGTGGGATTCGCGCAGCTCCTTGAGCATAGCGTGCAGCTCATCGACCGTGGGATAGCCGTGCAGCGGGGGAAGGTCGGCGCTGCGCCGCATGATTTCCTGGAGACTGGGGGCTCCCCAGGCTGAAGGGCGCTCTGCAGGGTGGGGGTGCCGGAGCTGGCGGCAGAATGAGGCATAGAGAGGAGCTTCCAGGTGCGAAATGACAGGGGCGAGTGTGTTCAGTGACGCTAGCATCGTCCTATTCGCGCGTAAACACTTCTGTATTGTCCATTTCGGACACTAGGCCGCGCATACCGGTCAGGGGGCAATTCCGCGATTGCCACATGAGCGAAGCCCGCGTACCGTGAATAAGGTGACCCTTTCCACCATTGAGCGCCGTAGGGCTTCTGAAAAGCGCAGGGCTCCCGAGGCGCGCAGCACGCCCGATAAGCGCTCTGCCGCCGCGGAGCCTGTGTCTGGCGTTGTGCACCCCACGCGCGTGTTCCGCACGTCTGTGGTGCGCGTGACCGCCCTCAGTCCGCACTTCGTGCGTGTCACGGTGACGGACCCGGACCTGGCGCACTTCTACACCGGCGGGCTTGACCAGCGGGTCAAGCTACTGCTGCCGCGCGAGGATGGCACACTGCCGGACCTGGGGTTGGATCAGGAGCCCCAGCCGCCCATGATGGAGTGGTACACCACGTGGCGCCAGCTCCCCGACGAGCAGCGCAATCCCATACGTACTTACACCGTGCGATCGATCCGCCCCTGGGCGGAGGAGATCGACATTGATTTCGCCGTCCACGGCACCGACGGACCGGCCTCCGCCTGGGTGAGCTCGGCGGTCCCCGGGGACGAGCTCCTGGTGGTGGGCCCGGACGGGCGCTGCCGCGAAGACCACGGGGGCATCGAATTCAAGCCCGGCGCCGCCAAGGATCTGCTGCTGGTGGGGGACGAAACCGCGGCGCCAGCGATCTGCGCCATTCTTGAGGCTCTTCCCGAGGACTACCACGGGGAGGCGTATCTGGAAGTCCCCACTGCTGAGGACGTGCTTGACGTCGCCTCCCGCTCCAGCGTGCGCATCCACTGGATGGCCCGCAATGGAGCGACCCACGGCTCCCAGCTCGCCGCCGCGGTGGAGGACTGGGGGCGACGTCGTACCAAGATCTTCGCCGCTCGACGTGCGGCCTGGGAGCCCGGGCGCGAGCCCGTGGGTGCGCTCACCGGCGCTCCCGAGGAGCTGCCCGAGGTCGCCGACGGCGCCATGCTCTGGGAGACCGCGGTGCCCGAGGGCTTCCGTGAATACGCCTGGCTGGCCGGAGAAGCCGGGGCGATCACCGGCCTGCGCCGTCACCTCGTCAAGGAGGTCGGTCTCAGTCGCAAGCAGGTCAGCTTCATGGGCTACTGGAAGATCGGGCGCGCCGGCTCCTGAGGGTCTCCGCGTGGTGGCCCGTGCGGACTCACGTCCATCATGCCGCGCTCCCGCCTGCAGTCAGGCCTGACTACACCGTTTGCACAATAGCGAACTTAGATCTACCTTTATCTGGTCAACCATTTGGTGACCGATATGTTCTCTAATCGGATCGCCGCCCTGTCCCTCAGTGCGGGTCGCCCGCGCTGGTGTGTTCCAAGGAGCATTCCATGATCTCTGACCGGTTCCGCTCGGCCCCGCTGCGTCGCGGTCTGCCTGCCCTTCTCGCCACCACTGCGCTGGTGGCACTCACCGCCTGTGGCGCGCAGGGCAGCGCTGAGACCGGAGACGAGCAGTCTCCGCAGTCGGAGGGCGGCCTGCTGGCCACGGTGGATCACATGTATGGCCCCACCGAGGTCCCTCACCCTGAGGACGGTGAGCTGACGGTGGTGGCCCTGGGCTGGTCCGACGCCGAAGTGGCCTTGGCCCTGGGTGTGGAGCCGGTGGCCGTGCATGACTGGCTGGGATTCGGAGAGGAAACCCACGGTGTGGGTCCCTGGGCCGCAGACCTCTTCACCGAGGTGGACCCTGAGGTCATTCCCCGCTCCGAGGGCGAGCTGGACTACGAGTTCATCCAGTCCCTGGATCCCGACCTGATCCTCAACGTCAACTCCGGCTACGACGAAGCGGAGTACAGGCGCCTGGCGGAGATCGCCCCGACCATCTCCGGCCCCGAGGGTGCTGACAACTACAACCCCGGGTGGCGCAACCACACCCAGCTCATCGCTGACGCCCTGGGCAAGTCCGCTGAGGGTGAAGAGCTCATTGCCGAGACGGAAGAGCTCTTCGCCCAGGTCCGCGAGGATCACCCCGAGTTCGAGGGTGTGGAGGCCGTGACCGGATCAAAGTTTGGCGAGGCCTATGGTCTCTCCTACACCGGCGACATGCGGTGGGACTTCCTGGAGTACGTGGGCTTCGACATGTATGGACCGGCTGCGGAGATGGAGCCGGACGAAGGTTTCTTCGCCAACGTCTCCGAGGAGCAGGTGCAGGTCTTCGACGCCGACGTCGCCGTGCTCTTCCCCATTGGATACAGCCTGGAGGATCTCGAGAACGACTCCTTGCTGAACTCCCTGGACGTGGTGACCGAGGACCGCGCCGTGCTCCTCGACGGTGAGGGCGATCTGGTCAACGCCTTCAGCGCCGGGTCCGTGCTCAGCATCCCGGTGCTGGTCGAGGAGCTTGTTCCGCAGTTGGCCGAGGCCGTGGAGAACGCCGACTAAGGGTCACTCAGCCGGTGACCACGGTGCCTGTTACCCGCACCTGGGCGCGTCCCCCGACCCAGAGGGTCTCTCCCTCGGCCTCTATGCTCACGCGTCCGTTGCGTCCGATGACCGTGCCCTGGCTCGCGGTGTAGGGAGCGTTCAGTCGGCCCGTGCCGGTGAGCCACTGGGCGAGGGACGCGTTGAGGCTGCCGGTCACCGGGTCCTCCACCAGTGAGCCCGCGCCGTCGGGAAAGAAGGCACGCACGTGCAGGGCGACGTCGTCGTTCTCCGCGCCCAGCGCGGCCACCCCCAGGGCCTGCGGGCCGTCCGCTCGCAGAGCGCCGGGGTTGGGCCTCACGTCCAACAGGGTCTCGACGGAGTCCACGAGCACCGCGCACCAGCCAGGACCGTTGTCCACCCACGCGGCGTCCAGGACCTGATCCGGACGCAGACCCAGCACCTGATGGACCGTCAGGCCATCCTGGTGGGCCAGTGGCCCGGACCGTCGCAGCGGCGGGGCAGCGAATGCCAGGAATTCTCCAGCCAGCCGCACCTGCACCAGCCCGACGCCGCACTCCTGGATCACCGTCCCGGACTGCCGCGGGATTCCTCCCAGATCGAGCCAGGCCCGTGCTGTGCCGAGGGTGGGATGCCCCGCGAAGGGCAGCTCCGTGTCCAGGGCGAAGATGCGCACCCGGTAGTCGGCCTCTGCATTTTCGGGCGGCAGCAGGAAGGTGCACTCGGAGAGATTCGTCCATCGAGAGATAGTCCGCATCTGCTCGTCGCTGAGGTCCTCGGCGGAGTCGATGACTGCCACCGGGTTGCCGCTGAAGGCTCCCTCGGCGAACACATCAACCTGTCTGAACGCCCGTGTGGGCCCATCAGTGCGGAGGCGGCCACTACTCATAGGCCCATTGTGACCGATCCCTCGCCTGCACGGGCGCGGTCAGACTGCCGAACCCCCGAATTTTATTTTGAGGTGCAACACTGATTGGTCTGTTCTGATTGTAGGTGTT